>CAYYHN010000195.1:0-7386 GCA_964471245.1 uncultured Rhodothermaceae bacterium
GTCACGTCGAAAGGGATCTGGGTGGCGCGCACGACGGGCTGCTTCAGGCGTAGCCGGAAATCGTCGCGGTACATGGTCGCATCTAGAATGCCAACGGGGATATCTAAGTGCTCCACGTCGTGAATGCTGGCTTGTAGCCGCCTTGCGATGTACACCCCGCGCGTCTGCATCCCGATCAGCCCATAGGTGCTGGTCGGATCAAGCGCCGGGTCCATCATCTCGATGATCTGGCGCGCCATCCGGTCCAGCGTACGACGCAAGTCGTGCGCCGTCATCAACTCGGCTTTGATTGTATCTTGTGGCTCCATGTTGGTGAAGATAGCAGCGAACGGTAACCCTTTTTTAGATTCTTCGTTGAAGGTTGCGCGTTGACACCTCGTCGCCCCTCCAATTTATTCCACGCTTAAAGTCATGGCGAATCAGGAAACAGCCCTGAAATACCTCGATCCGGTTATCATTTCCCGCTTGAAAAACATGGAAATGCGGGCGCGCATGATCGTGGAAGGGTTCATTACGGGCATGCACAAAAGTCCGTACCACGGGTTCTCGGTCGAATTTGCCGAACACCGTCCCTACAATCCTGGCGACGAACTGCGGCACGTGGACTGGAAAGTGTTTGCCAAAACCGACCGGCACTATGTAAAGCAATACGAGGAAGAGACCAACCTGCGGCATTACATCGTCCTCGATACGTCGCCGTCCATGCGGTACCAGCACAAATCAAATCTTACAAAGCTTGAGTACGGCTCGTATTTGGCAGCAGCATTGCACTTCCTGATGGTGAAGCAACGGGATGCGACCGGGTTAATCGCCTTCGACGACCGCATTCACACATTGATGCGACCGAAAAGCACCGGAGCATACTTGCGCCAACTTTTAGCGCGCCTCGAAGCACTGACAACTGCCACACCTGACAATGAAAAAACGGGCGCGGCAACAGTCCTGCACGAAGTTGCAGAGCGCATTGCACGGCGATCGTTGGTGATCATTATCACCGATTTGTTTGAAAACGTAGCCGCACACCAAGACTTGCTAAATGCGTTGCGCCACCTTCGCTATCGGGGACATGAAGTGTTGGTCTTCCATGTCTTGGAGTCCGACACCGAGCGCGCCTTCGATTTTCCTGACGTCCCGATGCTCTTTCGTGATATCGAGACGGGCGAGCAGATGACGCTACAGCCTGCCCAAATCCGTGCGAACTACCAAGAAGCCCTGCAGGCCTTTAGCGAACATTTCCGGCTCCGTTGCCGCGAGCAAAACATCGATTTCTTGGAATTGGATACAGGAGAGCCCTACGACAAGGCGCTGTTAGCCTATCTGAATGTCCGGCGTCGGTTCAAATAGTTCTAATCGGCACATCCTTTCTGGATTTATAGTGCCAGCGAATTCGAAGCCTTGCTGGCGATCCGATCGATTCTAGGCTACATTCGAGTGCTTGTTGCACGAGAAGGAGTGCTATGGAACTCGCTACAATCGACTGGATCATCATGGCGGCGTTCTTCGCCGTATCGCTGGGCATTGGAATCGCGGTTTCGCGCTCTGCCGGGAAGAATTTCTCTTCGTTCTTCCTCGCAGGCCAGAACATGCCGTGGTGGTTGCTCGGCATTTCAATGGTCGCCACCACGTTCTCGACGGACACCCCGAACCTAGTTGCCGACATTGTTCGGTCGGACGGCACGTTTGGAAACTGGGTGTGGTGGGCATTCTTGCTCACGGGCATGCTAACGGTTTTCGTCTACGCCAAACTGTGGCGTCGCTCTGGCGTGCTGACCGATGTGGAATTCTACGAATTACGCTATACTGGGAAGCTCGCGTCTTTCCTGCGCGCTTTTCGTGCCGTGTATTTAGGCGTTGTGTTCAACGTCATCATTATGGCCTCGGTGACACTTGCCGCAATAAAAATTGGAAGCGTTTTATTAGGGCTTACGCCAATAGAGACGGTTGTCGTAGCCGCTTCCGTTACAATGCTCTACAGCGCATTAGGGGGCTTGCGGGGCGTCATGCTAACCGACTTGATCCAGTTCGCCCTCGCCATGATTGGGTCGATTGCAGCGGTGTTTGTTATCCTCGATTTGCCAGAAGTCGGCGGCCTAGACGGACTGTTGACCCATCAAAGCGTAGTCGATAAGCTGGATTTCCTACCGGACTTCCAAGAAATGACGTGGGACGTATTGGTGCCGGTGTTCATCATTCCTATTGCGGTGCAGTGGTGGGCTGCATACTATCCGGGAGCAGAGCCGGGAGGTGGGGGATATGTCGTGCAGCGCATGCTGTCTGCGAAGGATGAAAAGAACGCTGTATGGGCAACCTTACTCTTCAACGCTTTGCACTACGCACTTCGCCCGTGGCCTTGGATTCTTGTTGCACTTGCCTCGCTGATTGTCTTTCCTGATTTGGACGCGTTGGCGGCTCGATTCCCACAAGTCGCTGAGAATGTGTTGGGCAACGACTTAGCCTATCCAGCCATGCTTACCTACCTGCCGCAGGGCTTGCTTGGAATGGTGGTGGCTTCCTTGGCTGCTGCCTACATGTCAACCATGTCTACACAGGTCAACTGGGGCGCTTCGATCATTGTGAATGATGTGTATCAACGTTTTCTTAAACCAGACGCCACCCCCGAAGAGCAGGTGTGGGTCGGACGTGGCGCTACGGTTGTGTTGATGGTCATTGCATGTACCCTAGCCCTCGCGGCGAGCAATGCCTTGCAACTTTTTAACATCATCCTGCAAATCGGAGCCGGAACGGGCTTGCTCTACATTTTACGCTGGTTCTGGTGGCGGATTAATGCCGCTTCCGAATTGGTTGCAATGATCGTCTCTTTTGGTGTGGCGGTGATCTTACAATTCGCATCAGACTTTGGGTTAACGACCTCGGAGCAACTCCTCGTTGGCGTAGCAATCACGACAATCTGCTGGGTGCTGACTGCGTTTGTAACACAGCCAACTTCGATGCATAAGCTCATTGCCTTCTGCGTAAAAGTTCGGCCGGGAGGTCCCGGATGGAAGCCTGTTGAGACGAAGATGCAAGCGCTAGGGTATGCAACGGATGAATCAGCACATGCTGCGTTGCCTTATGGTATTCTGGCTACGTTCTTAGGTTGTGTCGCCATTTATGGGACGCTCTTCGCTACAGGGTACCTAATTTATGGCGAGACGCTAAAAGGGGTGCTTATAGCTGTAGTAGCCGGTGCGGCAGTTGGTGGAATCCAGCGGATTTGGCCAAAGTTGGGCATTGGAGATGCTACGCCAGCCTAAATGCTGGAGGACCCGCTTCAACCCTAAAGAAGCGCGCTTTCGTGCGTGAAGGAAACGCTTTAGTATAATGGGATGCCCAAACGTTTAGGAATCGTGAGGCCTCAGCATTAGGAACTAACGCCCAAACGGCTCCGCCAAATCCAGCACCAAAAGCTGATGCTGCAAGAGCGCCCTTCGCATAAGCCGACGCAACGAGGGCATTGGTTTCGGGAATCTGGTTGCCAAGCAATTGGTCGGCATGCTCGTGGGACGTTCGAATGTGCTTGCCAAATGATGTCACGTCACCTTGGGATAAAGCTGAAATCGCCTCAGGGATTAAGACGTTTGTTTCGTAAAAGAACTGTTGCCAGCGTTTTTCTAAGGCATCTAAGGGAAATTCTTCTGTAGCATGGTCGAGCACTTGGGTGAACGGTGGAATCGGGACGTGATAGCGCTGGGCAACCGCACCAAGATGCGGGATAGGTTGCCCCGATTCTTGTGCCGCGTAGGATGCTAAGGCACGTGCTAGCTTGGAGACCCGATTGTATAAATGCTGCGCTTCGCCCGTTTTGTCTGCCGTTGCTCCGCTCGAACCAATGACAAACGTGTGGTCGACTGGTAAAGGCCATTCGCCTAAAGCGCGGGGGGGGAGGTAACCAAAATGCCGCAGATGGTGGGGCTTGGCGCAAAGGATAGCGATTTGGTCTTGGCATCCACCTAAGGTTCCAACACCCATGTCACCTTTTAGTAGTCCATAATCAGGTCCATTTTCAATGCATCCGCAGTAATGTGCTTCCGAAAGGGTGTCAGGAAGCATCGTCTTGAACAGCGGGCGTTCCTGAAGGTTGTTAAACGCCTTGAGTGCCAAATAGAAAGTGATAATAAACGCACTCGAACTGCTCATCCCTGACGCAGCCGGGAGGTTGTTGTGGAAGGCAATCGTACCACCACGCGTACAGCCTTCGAAGTTACGTGCCAACCTTCGCGCAACCGTCCTAGGGTACAACGACCAATCGGAGACATGGGCATGTAAATCGGGATGAATCGTAAAGGAGGCTTCAAGTCCACGGAAAGCATCAACCAAGTATAAGGCATTCGATGCAGACGGCAGCGCCAAGACATGGAAGCCGCGATCCACGGCGCAGACAATGCTGGAACCGCCTGCGTAGTCCGTGTGCTTGCCGATGACTTCGATACGGCCAGGCACAAAAAAGCCCAACGTTTCAGCGTCAGTGGAGCACCCACGTTGAGCTAAGACCTCGGCAAGTCGTGTAAAATGCTGAACACTTTCACTTCGTTGTGGCCCTCTAAACCCTTGCTGGTCGAGTTGTGTCGAAACCCAGCCAGCGTCCGTAAACAAGCGAAGTGTTGGCATATGAAATCGTATGCAATCGGGAGGAGCATAAAGGAGCGTCGGGCGTCGAAATCGACACGCATCTTTGCTTGAAGAAGAAACAGGATCGAAAGGCTGATGTCAATCATTTTGTATGGGGCCTACGGGTATACGGGCGAACTAATTGCCCATCACGCGGCGAAGCTGAATGTTCGCTTGACGTTGGCTGGGCGCGATCGGGCTAAACTTGAGCCCCTCGCACAAGCAGTCAGCATGCCGTTCGCAGTATGTGATTTGAATGATGCCTCACGATTGGATGCGCTGTTGCTTCATCATGATGTTGTGCTACACTGTGCCGGGCCATTCCGTTACACAAGCAAGCCGATGGTGGATGCATGTTTGCGAACCCGAACGCAATATGTAGACATTACGGGTGAGATCGACGTGTTCGAAGCGGTGCAGCGACGTGACCAAGAAGCCAAAGCGAAGGGTATTGTAATGCTACCGGGGGCTGGGTTCGACGTTGTACCTACGGATTGCTTGGCTGCATGGCTGCACCAGCATATGCCCGACGCTGTTCGGCTCGATTTAGCACTGAAAACCTATGGTGGGATATCGCATGGGACCGCTACCACGGCCGTTGAAGTCAGTGGTGATGGTGGAATGGTGCGGATTGACGGAAAGCTGCACCGTGAATTGGTCGCGCATCGGGACGTGGAGGCTGACTTTGGCGATGGAACAGAGATTGCCGTCTCCATTCCTTGGGGAGATGTAAGCACAGCGTGGGCAAGCACGGGTATCCCAAACATTACGACCTACCTGCGTCTGCCAACCGTAGCCAGAAAGCGACTGCGCTATTTGGCTCGGTTGCACCCGGTGATGCGTCTGCCTGCGTTAAAAAAGTTGGTTTTGTGGTGGATCAAGAATCAGCCGCGAGGGCCATCTGAGGACGTGCGCCGCACGGGAGCTGTCGCCATTTGGGGGCGGGTACAAAACGGCTCGGGCGAGGTCATTTCAGCGCGCTTACAAGGACCTGAGGGCTATAAGCTGACTGCTGAGACAGCACTCGAAATAGCCACCGCGATTGATTCCGGGCAAGAGGTACATGGATTCCAAACGCCTTCTTCGTTGTTCGGCCCCGACTTTATTCTCAAATTCGAAGGCGTCACGCGCAAGCTGCTACCTAGCACACGAGCAAACGCATAAATGGCCCCACCACACAAGTCGATGCCCCATCCAGCCGTTCGTCCTGCTGCTACCGTCGTTGTGGTTCGCAACGGCGAGGAAGCCTTAGAAGTGTTCTTGGTCAAGCGCCATCGTAAGTCGAAGTTTATGGGGCAGTTCTATGTGTTTCCCGGTGGCCGCGTTGATGCCTCCGATGTTGAATGGTTCAAAGACGGCAACGCATCGCTGGGAACCATGCACGACGGTGCTTGGGAAGCAGACATGGATGAGGAAAGCCCTTCAGACAGTGCCTTCGCCTTCGCTGCGATACGTGAGACGGCGGAGGAAAGTGGGATTCTGCTAGCCCAAGACGCACATGGCAACATAGCCGGTCACGATGTTGCTGAAGCAGTCTTTAACGCACTGAAAGCAGGCCAGCCCTTCATTGAAATCCTAGCACATTACAGCCTTACCCCAACGTTTTCCGCAATCCATCCACTGGCTTGGTGGGTCACGCCTTCGTTTGAGACATACCGCTACAACACACGCTTTTATTTAGCCGCGATGCCTCCTTCGCAGCGGGCCTCATACGATGAACTAGAGACAACTGACGGCGTATGGATGACCGCGCAAGCAGCATTGGATGCATGGCACGACGAGAAAATCATGTTAGCACCACCGACCGTTTGCAATCTTGAGTTGTTGGTGGGGGCGGTCTCACCAGAGGAAGTGCTAGCTCGAACCACACGTCCCATCTACGCCAATCTACCCGAAGTGATCGCCCAAGCAGATGGTGACAAGTTTTTGGTTGTACCGGGCGATGAATTGCATCCCACTAAACAGGATGCTCCTGCGCATCGTACGCGATTTCGCATACTTGGTCCCGGCCGTTTCCGCTAGCACAAAGCGTATCCCAGCCTCATGAAGCCCACATACATCGACATCAACTACCTAGGTCAGCCGAATCTAATTGCTTGTGCCGTGCTGCCTACGCGTGATGGAATCGTGCTGATTGATCCCGGCCCCACCGTAGCGTTGCCAAGCTTGGCGCAAGGCCTGAAGAAGATTGGATATGCGTTGCAAGACGTGTGCGCGGTTTTGTTGACACACATCCATCTGGACCATGCTGGAGCAACGGGCACACTCGTTCGCCAAGCGCCAAACATAGACGTGTATGTTCATGCTATTGGTGCGAAGCATCTGGTGGCTCCAGAACGTTTGCTTCGGAGTGCAGGACGAATCTACGGGGACCAAATGGACACGCTGTGGGGGGCATTCGAGGCTGTGCCTCAAGAGCGGGTGCATAAACTCGGAGGAGGAGAAGTGCTCCAATTTGGTGAAACGAAGCTGGATGTTGCCTACACGCCTGGCCATGCGGTGCATCACGTTAGCTATTTCAACGAAGATACGGGCATTGCGTATGTCGGCGATGTGGCGGGCATGCGCGTATCGGGATGTGACTACGTGCTGCCGGTCGCTCCGCCGCCAGATGTGCACATTCCGTGCTGGGAGGAGAGCTTAGCAATCGTTTCCGAATGGGCTCCTGAGACGTTGTTTGTCACGCATTTTGGCCCTTCGGGAGGTGTCGAAACGCATCTAGCACCAATACCATTCAAATAAGCAAAATGAGGTGGTCCGTTTTGGCGTAGGTTCGAG
>CAYYHN010000196.1:0-7378 GCA_964471245.1 uncultured Rhodothermaceae bacterium
TAACTTGGTACGGCAGTTGGCCCCACATGAACTTACGCTGAGCCCACTAGGTGCGTGTTTTTCATCCGTTGAAGAAGTGCAATTGGGAGGGCAATTCTACCTGAAAGCCACGTTGGAAAATAGCCTACCCGACGCATGGCAAGAGGAACTGGGCCGACTCGCGATGTGTGGAGCCTCCTTTGCTTTTTACAGTCACATTGGTGGCTTGGAAGGCCCGTTCCTAAAGCCTGTGGAGACGGCGTTTTCACCTGCGTTGCCACCCGAGTTAATCACGACGCGACGGTACCGGGGTAAGACCAATGAGCTGTTTACACAATTCATGTGCAATGTTGCTCGGTTTAGTAGTGGGTTTGCCCAACAGCCTTGGTCACAACTACGCGTGCTAGATCCCCTCGCTGGGGGCGGCACGACGCTCTTCGTGGTGTTGGTGATGGGAGGAAGGGCCATGGGTATCGAGCGAAACCGTCAAAGCGTGGAATCAACAGCAGTTTTCTTCAAGCAATTCCTACAAACGGAACGTTACAAGCACAACGTGAAGGACGAGCGACTGAAGAAACAAAAAGCTCGGCGCTGGTGGTTCACGCTGGGCAACGACTCGCTAGCACGATGCCTGCTCGCAAAAGGTGAAATCGCACAAACCAAGGCCTTGCTCAGCGGAGCTAAAAGCCCGCATCTGATCGTCACAGACTTGCCCTACGGCATTCAGCACCAAGGAGAACTAGACGCCTTGGTGCGTGAAGCGTTGCCCATCTGGCACGAGGTACTCTTGCCGGGTGGTGTGCTAGTATTCTCGTGGGATGCTACCCGGTTTACCCGCAAACGCATGACCCAACACGTCCAAACAGCAGCGCCATGGCACATGCTAGATACGTCGCCCTATGATCAATTCAGCCACCAAGTGGACCGCGTTATCAAGCAGCGTGATGTGATTGTTGTGCGCAAAGATTAAGTGCCTACAGTACAGTCCCATAGCTCTGCTTGCCGAAACGTAGTACTCATTCACCGAAAAGAATACCCGTTTAGCCGAAGCTGAGCCTGATGGCGGCGCAACTCGCCGTATCATATGTACGGGTGAGCTAAATACGGCGCTCGACATGAGCACCGTCTCTTTTCAGGAGCCAGAAAAGCCCGGCACGTTGGTGTCGGGCTTTTCTTGTTGTATGAAGCGTAGAGCGCTTTCCATGAATTAGTCTGTCGTTTAGAAGAAGTGTGCCGCCTTGTGTCTTGCTGCTCAAGGGTTTTGTGTAGGGGCTGATCAGAAGAAAACCGTGGTCAATATTATTCTATGCGCGTGTTTGCCCATGCCCTTCCCCTTGGTTGTGCGTGTCATTCTTGTGTAGCATCGATGCGATATGCAGTGAAAAAGACACCTTATCGATGAACTATGTAACACGGCGACTTAAGTAGGGCAAATCAGCTTGGCAAAATTGAAGCAAGTGAAATCTCTCCAAGGTCAGCGGGCAGACTACTTCAGTGCTATGTACAGCATGTCAAGAATCTCTTGGACGTGCATTCGCGTGGGCTGTGCATCTTTTGGGGGATGCGAATTACCCTTGAAGTATCTTTCCCCCCAACCTGCAAAGCCGTAACATCCCGAGTCCCTGCTCTGCTGACCAATCTGATCCGCCATGCGGCTTGCTATACCGCGCATTCCTGCGCTTATCCTTTTCCTCAGCCTTCTGGCGCTCAGTACAGGCACGGCTTTCGCCCAAAGTGCTACGCTCCGAGGTTTTGTCACCGACGCCTCCGACGGCCAATCCATCCCCGGCGTCAACGTCATCCTCACCAACGCGGCAGGCGACCTCTATGGCACCGCCACCGACACCGATGGCTTCTATGCCATCTCGCGCGTACCGCCCGGCACCTATACGGTACGTGCTACCTACATCGGCTATGCCGACTTCGAGCAGGAATTGACGCTGGAAGCCGGGCAACGAACGCTCAACTTCGAACTAGGCGAAGACGAAGCCATCCTCGATGAAGTCATCGTCGAGTCGGAACGGGAGACGGCAGGGGCGGCCGCCATCACGGCCGGGTTGCAGACCGTCCGTGCTGCCGACATCGAACTCGTGCCCGCGCCGGACATCTCGGCTGACCTCGTGAACTACCTGACGGCGCTGCCGGGCATCGTGTCGCAGGGCGACCGCGGCGGGCAGCTCTTCATCCGTGGCGGCGAGCCGACGCAGAACCTCGTACTGCTCGATGGCATCCCGATCTATCAGCCGTTCCACGTCGTGGGCTTCTTCTCGGCCTTCCCGTCCGAAATCATCAACACAGCCGACGTGTACGCCGGCGGCTACGGCAGCCGTTTCGGCGGGCGACTGGCTTCGGTGCTCGACATCTCGGCACGCACGGGCAACAACCGACAGCTCGCTGGGGCTGTCTCGCTCGCACCATTTGTGAGCACGGCCCGCCTCGAAGGGCCGATCGTGCCGGGGCGCGTCTCGTTCATGGCATCGGTGCGTGAGTCGGTCATCGAGCAAGGGGCCGAACGTCTCGTCGATGAGCCGTTGCCGTTTGCATTTGGCGACCGCTTTGCCAAACTGCATGCCCGCCTCGGTCAAAGCGCCCAGGTGTCCATAACAGCGCTAAACACCGACGACACGGGGCGCCTCGGCGTGGATCCGAATGCCGAGGATCCGAACGACTTCACACGCCAAGAAGAGGTTAACTGGCAGAACGAAGCCTATGGGATGCGCTTCATCTTCCTCCCAGCCAGCCTGCCCATCTTCGCTGAAATCCTCGCATCCAATTCCCGACTGACCAACGAATTTGGCCTACCCGACGACCCGTTCCGCACCACGGAGGTTGAGCAGTTCAACTTCAACACGAACGTCACGCTCTACGCAGGTAACGCCGACTACAACTGGGGCTTATTCCTCACGTCTACGCGGCTTGAAAGCGACCTCGGCGGGCAGTTCCAGAATGTGGATGTTAAAGAGGAGTTTGTGACGGAAGCGGGTCTCTACATGGAGCCTGAGTTCCGCCTTGGATACGGCCTACGCGTGCAGCCGGGTGTGCGTCTCCAGACTTTCCCTAGCAAAGGCCAAACATTTTTGGAACCGCGCTTCCGCCTTGTGTGGGATTTAGGCATTCACCGTATCAGTGGTGCCGCTGGCTTGTATCATCAGCAGATCGTTGGCCTTAACGACCGTCGCGACGCAGGTGATGTCTTCACCGCGTGGAGTTCGTCGCCATTTGGCTCCGTACCCGCAGCATGGCATTTCATTGCAGGTTATCGCGCCGAGCCAACAGGCTGGCTAGCAATGTCGCTCGAAGGTTTCTACAAGGACATGAACAACCTCGTCGTGCCTGAGTGGACGGCATTCCCGCGCTTTACGACGAGCATTCAGACGGCTGATGGTAACGCCCTTGGAATGGACGCTCGCGTCGAGATCGTGGCAGGTGAGACGTTCTATGGAGCCGTCAGCTATGGTCTCTCCAATGTCGAATACGAAACCGACATTCCCGCGCTGACGATCCAGACAGGTAACGAGCTGACTGAGTATCAGCCTCCGCATGATCGCCGGCATCAGCTCAGCGTCATTACCAGTGTCAAACAGTGGGGCTTCGACCTGAGTGTGCGCTACCAGTTTGGCTCGGGGCTTCCGTTCAACCAGTCGCTTGGCTTCGACCGCTTCATCCTCGTTGATACCTTGGTGGCCGTCACTGAGAATCCCGGCGAGGAACGCGTGCTCTACAGCAGCCCATACGGGGGGCGCCTCCCGAATTACCACCGCATCGATGTGTCGCTCGACCGCACATTCCAGTTTACCAAGCGCGCTTCCGCGACGTTCCAACTTGGTGTCATCAACGCGGGCGACCGCCGCAACCTCTTTTACCTCGACCTCTTTACGCTGCGCCGGGTTAATCAGTTACCGCTGATACCGACGTTCGGTATGAAAGTGCAATTGGAGTGACGAGGTGTATGCTTGCCTCAGGTGAATTGCAACGTCTCATTTCATAACGTGCAAACACCCATTACTTGTGCAGGCCTTCCTCGCATACACAGATCCTTCGACTCGCGTTGCTTGCTCAGGATGGCATCTAACATGATTGAGCTGTTTTTGTGAGCAAACACTTCTGAGATCGCAAATACATGAAAAAAAGCTTGTACGTTGTCCTCTTGGCGGTATTCGCGCTTGGTTTAGCCGGGTGCGAAGAAACCATTGACCCATTCATTGAGGACAACCGGTTCTATACCGTGTGGGGCTACCTCGATACAGCCTCGAATACGCAGTTCATTCGCATTGAAGCCTTGCGTCGCACCCTTGGGCTGACGGATGACGGTGCCATCGATGCCATCGTAACGACGACAGCCCGTGAAGATGGCAACACGGTCGTGTGGCGAGACTCGCTCATTACGTTTGATGATGGGAGTATTGGTACGGTGTTCTATGCACCGTTCCGCCCAATCCCGGGTTGGACGTACGACCTCGTCATCGAGCGATCGGATGGAGCACGTTCTGAAGCGTTTACAACCGTACCGCCTGCGCCGGGTGTGCAGATCGAGGATCCGCGCATTGTCGTCACATCTGTCACGCAAGATATCACATGGCCCAGTGTTGATGCGGAGCCATTCCGCGTAGAGGTATGGTATCGGTTCTTGGGGAACAGCCCGCGCGACCCTTTTACCGAAGCCGTTGTGGTGTATGATGAAGACGAGTTTGGTGAGTTTGTCGATGGTGGCTGGCGGGTACGGGTCGATTTCATAGAAGACCGCTTCGACGTGGCCGAAATCTTAGGCGTTGCTGAGGACACGCGCTTGCCACTCTTGGGTGTTGGGGTTCGTCTCACAATGACCGACGATGCGTGGCGGCCACCGGGCGGTGTATTCGACCCTGAAATCCTCGTGCAGCCCGGCACGTTCTCGAATGTCAACAACGGATTCGGCTTCTTTGGCGCGGTCAACCAGTACACCACCGAATGGACGCTCACGGAGACCATCACAGAGCGGATCGGCTACGGTGTGCCTCGTAAGCGATGAGCGAGGCAGCCGCAACGGGTGCCGTTGCCTTTGTGACAGGTGGGACGGGTTTCGTCGGCAGCCACCTTGTCGAGGCGCTGCTGGCGCGTGGCTACGCTGAGGTGCGCTGCCTCGTACGCAGCGGCCGCAAGTGGCTCGGCGATTTGCCTATCACCGAAGTCCGAGGCGACCTGACCGACCCCGCCGTGCTGGAAGCGGCGGTGCAAGGCGTCGACTACGTGTACCATGTGGCAGGACTGACGCGGGCCACCGAATGGATTGATTTTGCCGAGGCGAATGTCCATGGCACAGTGCGTTTGTTGGCTGCTATCGAAGCCGTGAATCCCACCGTCCGTAAGGTGCTCGTTACGAGCAGCCTCGCCGCTATCGGTGCCTGCGACGTGCCTATTGCCGATGAGACGGCACCGTTCCGGCCGCTCAGCATGTACGGTCGCAGCAAGGCCGAGATGGAAAAAGCCATCGTCGCCGAAGGTTGGCTCAGCCGCCTACCCATTACCATCGTGCGCCCGCCCGCCGTCTACGGCCCGCGCGAAGCCGACATCTTCACCTTCTTCAAAACAGTGAAGCAAGGCGTTGCCCCCATCATGGGCGACGGCAACCGCCCCGATCTCAGCTTGGTCCATGTACAGGACCTCGTCGACGGCATGATCGCTGCCGCAGAGCATCCGGCTACGAAAGGTGAGACCTATTTCTTGGGCAGCGCGGAGCAGTACAGTTGGAACACCATCAAGGCTGCTACGACCGCCGCCCTTGGGCGTAGAGCGCTGTCGATACCCGTGCCATTGGCTTTCGTGAAGCCGATTGGAGCTATCAGTGAGGCTGTCGGCAAACTTCTTGGTCAATACCCGCCGCTCAATCGCGATAAAGCGTACGAGATCCGGCATGCCTGCAAGATGTGCACCTCGCAAAAAGCCATGGATGCCTTCGGCTATGCCCCGTCGATGCCGCTAGACGCTGGGTTGCGCCAGACCATGGGCTGGTATCAGCAGGAAGGGTGGTTGTGAGTGAGGCCTTTGGCCGTTAGATGTTGGCTATTGGATCCCTCGGCCGCACGACTTCATATTGCTTCCTGCATGTTGGGTGATGGAGCTAGACAGGCCCAACGAAACCGTGCAACCCTATTGCGTCTTGTGGGGCCTTCATTCTACCTTCTAATCCCACCGTTTTCTCACCGAACTCGACCAGAAGAAGATGACGAGCCGCAAAATTACGCTCAGTGAGCAGGAGATCCCCGAAAGCTGGTACAACATCGTAGCGGACATGCCCAATAAGCCGCTGCCGCCGCTGCATCCGGGCACGAAAGAACCCATCGGCCCCGATGCGCTTGCGCCGCTATTCCCGATGGCATTGATCCAGCAAGAGGTGACGGCCGAGAAGTGGGTGCCCATTCCTGATCCCGTTCGCGACGTATACACCATGTGGCGGCCAACGCCGCTCTACCGTGCCCGTGGCCTCGAAAAGGCCCTCGATACGCCTGCCAAGATCTACTTCAAATACGAAGGCGTTAGTCCGAGTGGATCGCATAAGCCCAATACGGCGGTGCCGCAGGCCTATTACAACAAGGAAGAAGGCGTCAAGCGGATCACGACCGAGACGGGTGCTGGCCAGTGGGGCAGTGCACTGTCGTTTGCGTGCAACCTGTTCGGGATCGCATGCGAAGTGTACATGGTGAAGATCAGCTATCGTCAGAAGCCGTATCGGAAGATCCTGATGAACACGTGGGGGGCCGAAGTTCATGCCTCGCCGACCAACCTCACCGAAGCCGGACGCAAGATTCTCGCACAAGACCCCGATTCGCCGGGCAGCCTCGGCATTGCCATCAGCGAGGCTGTCGAGCGGGCAGCAATGAACGAGGACACCAAATACGCCTTGGGTAGCGTGCTCAATCACGTGCTGATGCATCAGACCATCGTCGGACAGGAGGCTGTCAAGCAGATGGAAAAAGCAGGCGACATGCCCGACATCGTCGTCGCGCCCTTTGGTGGCGGATCCAACTTCGCAGGCCTCAGCTTCCCGTTCCTTCGCCTCAACTTCGACGAAGGCAAGCAGATCCGCTGCATCGCCAGCGAGCCCGCCTCATGCCCGAAGCTCACGCGTGGTGTCTTCCGCTATGATTTCGGCGACACGGTCGGCATGACGCCGTTGATGCCGATGTACACGCTCGGCCACAACTTCGTACCTGCGCCGATCCACGCAGGCGGGTTGCGTTACCACGGCGCGGGTGTGATCGTGAGCCAACTGCTGAAAGACCAACTCATCGAAGCCGTCGCGCACGACCAGTTAGAATGCTTCGCGGCAGGCGTCAAGTTTGCGCAGACAGAAGGCATCCTGCCTGCGCCCGAAGCTACCCACGCCGTCGCCACGGTCATCCGCGAGGCCGAGCGCTGTAAA
>CAYYHN010000197.1:0-1874 GCA_964471245.1 uncultured Rhodothermaceae bacterium
CTTAATCTCTTGCCCACTTTCCGGGTGGTTGCCCAGCAGACGTGGTAAGGCCAGCAACCCAATCGCTGTGTCGAGGTCCACATGCTCCGGCTCCATGCCTTTGGGCAGCGACATGCGCTTGGGCTTGCCTTCCTGCTCGTCGTCGCCAAGCTGAACATAGAAGCCGTACGGGCCTTTCTTGAGCAAAATGGGCTGGCTGGCTTCCGGATGGATGCCGAGCACATCGTCTTCTTTGTTACCTGCCGCAATCAGCTCTTCGAGTTGCTCCCGCGTCACGTCGGCTGGTGCGATCTCATCGGGGAGCGAGGCGATGACGCGTTCGCCATCGATCTCGGTCTCGACGTACGGCCCGTAGCGCCCGACGCGCACGGTGTACGGTCCCCATTTCTCGTGCTCGAACGACGAAAGCGAGCGCGCATCCAGCTTGTCGAGGCCTTTCTCGACGCGTTGGTCGAGGCCACGGTCGCCGTGGTAGAACTTCTGGAGGTACGGCTTCGCGTCGCGGCCGCCTTCAGCGATGTCGTCGAGGATCTGCTCCATGTCGGCAGTGAAGCCGAGGTCGACGAGTTGCTCGAACTGCTGCTCCAGCAGATTGTTGGTGGCAAACGCCGTAAACGACGGTATCAGTTGGCGACTCTGGCGACGGACGTAGCCTCGGTTGACGATGGTGTCGATGATGCTGGCGTACGTACTCGGGCGGCCGATGCCTTCTTTTTCGAGCACTTTAATCAGCGTAGCATCCGTGAAGCGCCCTGGCGGCTTGGTCTCGTGGCCCGTCGGCGTGACGCCTTTGCACGCGGGGCGGTCGCCTTGGCGGAGTGGCGGCAGCGGCTGCTCGCGGTCGTCGAGGGCGGCATCTGGATCGTCACTGCCTTCGACGTAGGCGCGGAAGAAGCCGGGAAATTCGATGGTGCGGCCCGAAGCGCGGAAACGTGCCACCTCGTCGCCTTCACCTGCTTCGATGGTAGCCGATACGAGGCGCAGCCGGGCATTCGCCATCTGCGAGGCGACGGTACGCTTCCAGATGAGGTCGTAGAGCGCGCCCTCTTGCCCACTTAGCTTCAGGTCGTCGCGCGTTTTCATTGCCGTCCCAGCCGGGCGGATGGCTTCGTGCGCCTCCTGTGCATTCCGCACCTTGTTGCTGTATTGGCGCGGCTGCGGGCTGAGGTAATCGTCGCCGTAGCGATTGGCCACGGCCTTGCGCGCCGCTTCGATCGCCTCGTTCGAGAGCGTCGTCGAGTCGGTACGCATGTACGTGATCAACCCGTTCTCGTAGAGCTTCTGCGCCACGCGCATCGTCTGCCGCGCCGACATGCCGAGCTTGCGGCTGGCTTCCTGTTGCAACGTCGAGGTGATGAACGGGGCAGCGGGTTTGCGCTGCTGCTTCCGCTCCTCCACCTTGGCAACGTGCCACGGATCGTTCGGCAGCCGCTCGGCCAACGCCTTGGCTTGCGCTTCGCGCATCAGCAAGATGTTTTTGCCGTCTTCAAGGCCGTCCTTCAGCTTGCCTGTATTGTCATCGAAGTCACGCCCCGTAGCCAAGCGGAGCTTACCAAAGTGCGTCATCGTGGCTTCGAAGTTGCCACGGCCTTGGGCCAGCTTGGCCTTCATGCCCCAGTAGCTGGCCGGCACAAACGCCATCCGCTCTTTTTCACGGAGGACCACCAGCCGCACTGCCACACTCTGCACGCGCCCAGCCGAGAGCTTCGGGGCAATCTTACGCCAGAGCAACGGCGAGATGGTGTAGCCCACGAGTCGGTCGAGGATGCGGCGGGTTTCCTGCGCATCGACAAGGCTGTAGTTGACTTCGCGCGTGTGGCGCAAAGCCTCCATGATGGCTTCCCGCGTGATCTCGTGGAACACCATGCGGCGCA
>CAYYHN010000197.1:1884-7376 GCA_964471245.1 uncultured Rhodothermaceae bacterium
CTGGCACCTTGGGCTTCAACACTTCAACCAAGTGCCATCCAATCGACTCACCTTCGCGGTCCTCGTCCGTCGCGATGTACAGTTCGTCAGCTCCTTTGAGCGCCGCCTTCAGTTCGCGGACGACTTTCTTTTTATCAGACGGAACAACATAGAGCGGATCAAACCCTTCTTCGACGTTGACGCCGAGGCGTGACCATTTGTGTTCCTTGTACTTCGCAGGCACTTCCGAGGCATTGGCCGGGAGGTCACGGATGTGACCCATGCTGGCTTCCACCTGGTACTCCTTCGGCAAAAACTTGCGGATTGTTTTGGCTTTTGTTGGTGATTCGACAACAACCAACCGTTTCATAGACACGCTATAGCTAGAGGGCATGCACACGGTGCATGCCAAGTCATACTCAAATTAAAAAGCTTTGGCTAGCAGCTAGCCAGAGCATACAAACGCTCGGGGTGATGCTGTACGCGGGATCGTGCAATACACCATCCCTATTTAAGGAGCGAGCAAGGCTGGGAGAAATGCCGAGGCAGCGCGAGCGGGGTGCATCTCACGCGCGGCTACCCGCTACGTTCCAGCATATATGTGCTGATTGCATCGTAGCGTTCGTGACTAGGCCATCCGGCCTTCCTCGTCAGCCGCCTCCAACAGCGACGGTGTCTCAGGAGGTTCGAGTTGTTTCGTAACCGTATCTTCGAGCGTATCGATTCGGTCCAACAGCGGTTCGATGGCCTCACCGACAGCGGCTGCAATTAGTGCCTGCAACTCACTTGTGCCAAGACTGCTTTCATCGCTACCTCCTTGCTCTAAGCGCATTTTATCACGCTGAAAATCCAGCCCCATCTTAATCATGAGGGCCGTGAAGGAGAATATAATTGCGATAACAAATACAGGTAGCATCATGGCTCTAGCACCAGTCTAAGCGTTCAGAGACACCCGGAATGTAGGGTGTGCTGAAACGTACGGCAAGCCTTGTCGATCAGTTACCCAACAACATGCTGCGCAGCCCTTTTATGGCAGACAATTCATGCTACGTAGCTTTTTGTAACAGCGTTTGCTCCCTTTTCGAAAAAGTGACGAAGGGCCTTGCAACATGTCATTACAAGTTTATATATTCCAGTAAAGGAATATGAAAAATGCAGACTACGTAGCATCTAATACTGCGAAGCACCTGATTGACCTCTAGCTCGGCACCTGCCATGTCTCTACCTGAAACCATCACTTCTATCTCCACTGGTCGGCCGCGCCTGATGCTGGGCCTGACCCTGCTGCTGACTATTGTCCTCGGCGCACTCATCCCACGGATTCAGATTGACACCGATCCTGAAAACATGCTTCCTGAAGATCAGGAGCAGCGTGTGTTCCACAGGGAAGTCAAAGCCGACTTCACGCTGTATGACTTCATCGTCGTGGGCGTGGTGAATGAAACAGACCCGAACGGCGTTTTCAACACCGCCACACTGGCCCGCGTGCACGAACTGACGCGCGCGATTGAGCAGATCGAGGGCGTCGTACGGCACGAGTTGCTCTCGCTGGCAACCGTCGACGATGTGCGGTCGGATGGACCGGGTGTGGTGCGGTTTTCGTGGATGATGGACCAGCCGCCTGCTACTGAGGCCGAAGCCGCACGCATCCGCGAGGCCACCATGCGGCAGTCGATGCTGCGCGGTACACTTGTGAGCGAAGATGACCAGGCGATTGGCATTTACGTGCCCATTGTGAGCAAAAGCGAGAGCCACCGTATCGCCAAAGAGATTCGCGACGTGATTGCGACGTTTGAAGGCGACGAGGCCTACCACATCACGGGGCTACCGGTGGCCGAGGAAACGTTTGGCGTCGAGATGTTCATACAGATGGGCATCGCCGCCCCGATGGCTGGGCTGATGATCTTCTTCATGCTGTGGTTCTTCTTCCGCAGCTTCGCCCTCATCACCTCACCCATGCTCGTGGCGCTCTCTACGGTGATCGTGACGATGGGCTTGCTCATCGGGATGGGCTTCCCGGTCCACATCATGAGTTCGATGATCCCCATCTTCCTCATGCCGATTGCCGTGGTCGACTCGGTGCACATCCTCAGCGAATTTGCCGATCAATATCGCATATCCGGCGATAGGCAAGGCACGCTGCGGCACGTTATGCACGAGTTGTTTACCCCGATGCTCTACACGTCGCTGACGTCGGCCGTGGGCTTCGCTTCGCTGGCTTTCGCACCCATCCCGCCCGTGCGCGTCTTCGGTCTCTTCGTGGCCTTCGGCATCCTCCTCGCCTTCGCGCTGACGATCATCTTCATTCCCGCATACATCACGCTGATGACCGACAAGCAGTTGGAGAAGCTGAAAGCCGCTGTGCCCGCCGAGACGCCCGGCGACGACGACGCCAACGCCCGCCGCTTGGGCTGGTGGCTGACGCATCTCGGCAGCCGGACGCTGGCCTCTAGCAAGGCCATCTTGATAGGGACCGCCGCGCTCATCGCGTTCAGCGTCATGGGGATCTTGCAAATTCAGATCAACGACAACCCGGTCCGCTGGTTTAAAGCCTCGCATGAGATCCGCGTGGCCGACCGTGTGCTGAACCATCACTTCGGTGGCACCTACGATGCCTATCTCGTGCTACGTCACGAAGGCGGCGCGACGGGCCCAAGCACCGCATCACTCGCGGCCAATGCGACCGACCGCATCAAACAAGACGGCGATGCAACCGCTGCTGAAGCATGGACGACCATCCAAGACGACGCGGGGGATGACCTCGACGCCTTGATCGACGGCGTGTACGATGAACTGGATGCAGCGCTGACGGATGAAGAAGCCATCTTATGGGAAGACGTACTGGCGACCCTCGAAGGCGATGGCGGCAGCACGGGCTACTTCCAAGAACCCGAAGCGCTGACCTACGTCGAGGATTTGCAGGCGGCCCTGCTCGCGACCAATAATGTCGGGAAATCCAACGCACTGCCGGACATCGTGAAGACCGTGCACCGTGCGCTCCGCGAAGGCGACGAGACATACTACACCGTGCCTCCGACTTCAGGCGGCGTAGCGCAGACGTTGCTCAGCTTCCAGTCTTCCCATCGCCCAAACGACCTCTGGCACTTCGTCACGCCCGACTACAGCCAAGCGAACATCTGGATTCAGCTTAAAAGTGGCGACAACCAAGACATGCTTGCCGTTACCGAGCAGGTCGATGCATACATGGCGGCGAATCCACCACCAGCAGGCGTCACGGTCGAATGGGCTGGCTTGACCTACCTGAACGTCGTGTGGCAGGAAGCGATGGTGAACGGCATGTTGGAAGCATTACTCGGCAGCTTCGTCATCGTTTTCCTGATGATGACCCTGCTGTTCCGCTCCTTCTGGTTTGGCCTGCTCGCCATGCTTCCACTCACCGTCACCATCGCGTTCATCTACGGCCTCGTGGGCTGGGTCGGCAAGGATTACGACATGCCTATGGCCGTGCTGAGTTCACTGACGCTTGGCCTCTCCGTCGACTTTGCCATCCACTTCTTGCAACGCACGCGGTCCCTATATGCGGAGACGGGCGACTGGATGACGACAATGCGCGGCATGTTCGCCGAACCCGCACGCGCCATCACACGCAATGCCATCATCATCGCCATCGGCTTCCTTCCGCTGCTGCTTTCGCCGCTGCTTCCCTACAACACCGTCGGCATCTTCCTTGCGACGATCATGGCCGCCTCATGCCTCGTCACGCTCATGCTGCTACCCAGCGCGATGCGCGTGCTCAAGCGCTTTGTCTTCAAAGCAACGCCAGAGCAGGGGGAAGAGCAGGCTGTGGCGGCCGTATGAACATGAAAAAAGTATTCCTCATGCATAACGCTCCACTTGTGTCATCCTGAGCGAACGAAGTGCGTCGAAGGATCTGGATAACATGTTAACGTCTGTCATCTACGCAGAATCTTGCTAGCATACACAGATTAGCCAAGGCTTAGTCGCAAGCTCCTTTCTTCGATTACGCCCTCTGGGCTCCACTCAGGATGACACGGAATAAGGCACGAGGCGTCTTTAAATATGCGTCCACAAGTATCAAAAACAACAACCAACCGAACATAAACCCATGCGTACCCTTCTGACTCTGCTGCTGTTGATGGGCCTGACGCTCACGGCGCATGCTCAAGACCTTACCGACGTCGCCGAGATCATCGACCGCGCCAACAAGGCCGCGTACTATGCGGGCGATGACGGCCGGGCACTGACGCGGCTCACCATCGTCGATGCGCAAGGCCGCGAACGCATCCGGCAGTTTACGATTTTGCGGCGCGACCAAGCCGATGGCGGCGACCAAGATTACGCTGTCCTTTTCAGCCGCCCGGCTGATGTGCGAGGCACGGTCTTCCTCGTCCAGAAGAATGTCGGCAGCGACGACGACCGCTGGCTCTACCTGCCAAGCCTCGACCTCGTCAAGCGCATCGCCGCAGGCGACAAGCGCACCAGCTTTGTCGGCTCGGACTTCTTCTACGAAGACATCTCCGGCCGCGCTATCGATGACGACATTCACGAACTCACGGAGACGACCGACGAGCACTACGTCATCAAGAACACACCCGTCGACGCGGGCTCAGTAGAATTCACCTCGTGGACGGTATGGGTCGATAAGACGACGTTCCTGCCCGTGAAGATGGAATACGTCGACAACACCGGGGAGATCTACCGCCGCATTGAGACGCTCGAAGCCGAAACCATCAACGGCTATCCCACGGCGACGAAGATGAAGGTCTCAGACTTACGGTCGGGCGGCCACACCATCTCAGAGATGCGCAACATCACGTACGACCTCGACCTGCCCGAAAACGTCTTCACCGAACGCACGCTCCGCAACCCACCCCGCCGCTGGTTCAGCACAAGGCAGTGACGCGCTGCGCGCGGGTGCTTAGGACGCTTGCGCCTCCCTTTGGTAGTTGGTACGCTCACTACGTTCGCTTTTGGCACGGGGCGTGGAGGACGGGCATGGTGGATCCCAGCTGATCAAATGCAGAAACCGCCCCTCTCTACCCAAACCTCCCAAACCTCCCATACTTCCCACACCACTCGCACTCCCACACTCCCACACCCCCAAACTCCCATCCTCTCAACCCATGCGCCTCCTTTTCTTCTTGCTGCTGACGACCCTGCCCCTGAGTGCGTTCGCGCAGGACGATGACTGGGGCGATGATGATTGGGGTGACGAAGGCTCGCTGCCTGTCGAGCTGCATGGGCTGCTGGAGTTTGCGGCGGCGAGTCGGCTGGTGGATGATGTGACGCAGCCGGGCGACCTGCTCGCGAGTGAGGCACGGTTCCGGCTGGACGCAACGCACTTCACCGACCGCGCCGAGTTTGCGTTCAAAGGCGACTTCATCGCCGATGCGGTCACCGAGCAGACGGAGATCGACATCCGCCAAGCGCTTGTGACGCTGCAAGCCAGCAACGCCCTCAGCATTCGCGCCGGGCGCCAAGTCATGACGTGGGGGACTGGCGATTTAGTTTTCCTGAACGACCTATTCCCC
>CAYYHN010000198.1:0-4187 GCA_964471245.1 uncultured Rhodothermaceae bacterium
CTTCCTGCGAAGCAAGCTGGAGTCTGCCCGGTGGTTCATCAACTCCATCAACCAGCGGCGGCAGACGATGATCAAGGTGATGAGTTCGATCGTCAACATTCAGGAGGAGTTCTTCAAGTTTGGCGAAGGCTACCTGAAGCCGATGATCCTGAAGGACATCGCCGAGCAAATCCACATGGACATCTCCACGGTGAGCCGCGTCGTCAATGGCAAGTACGTGCAATCGGACTTTGGCGTGTATGAGTTGAAGTACTTCTTCTCGGAAGGCCTCAGCACCGACAGCGGCGAGGAAATCTCGAACAAAGAAGTCAAAGCCATCATCCAAGGCATCATCGACGAGGAGAGCAAGAAGAAGCCGCTTTCCGACCAGAAGATCGCCAAAATGCTCGAAGAGAAAGGCTTTCAGATCGCCCGCCGTACGGTCACGAAGTACCGCGAGCAGTTAGGCATTCCTGTCGCACGTTTGCGCAAGGAAATCGTACTCGGCTAGTGTGCGTCTCCGGCACACGTCTCGTCCTGATGAAGCGCTGTGCCTGCGCTATCGCTGTGCACAGCATCTCTATCCGCAGCCCGCATCCTCTCGCGACGGAGCCGACAGCTATCGCGCGCCAATGTGACGGCGAATGTGCTGCCATCTCCCACAGCGGTTGTCAGGGTGATGTCGCCGCCCAGCAAATCGAGCGTGCGTTTGACGACGGCGAGGCCTAGACCACTCCCTTCATAATCGCGGGTGAGGCCTGTGCTTTCTTGCTTGAACGGCTCGTAGAGCATAGGCAGGAAATCGTGCCCAATGCCGATGCCCGTATCGCGTACGGTGATGACCAGGTGCTCGCTGGTGGTCTCTAGAACAAGGCTAACTTCGCCTGCAGAGGTAAACTTGACAGCGTTGCTAAGCAGGCTTTTTACCACTACTTCGAGCACAAAGGGATCAAGCCACACGGGGTGCTGCACGCTATCGAGCGCTGCTTCAAACGTAAGCCCTTGCTGCTGCGCCACCCGTCGAAACGGAACAAGTATTGGAGCCAAATGCCGTGACACGTTCAGCGGGCGGTGGGTAAGGGCAATGTCGCCTGCATCGAGTCGGGCAAGGTTAAGCACGGATTCGAGTGTATCGAGCAAGCGCTGCCCGCTGCCTTCGATCATGTCGACGAACTCAACCATGAACTCGTCCACTTCATCGCGCAGTACGGCTGTTGCGCCCACGATTCCAGCCAAAGGCGTTCGGAACTCGTGTGTGATGTTGTTGAGGATGCGCGATTTGAAGCGACTGGCTTGCTCGGCTTCTTCTTTGGCCGCCTGCAACTCTGCCGTCCGCGCCAGCACCAGCGCCTCCAACTCATCGCGGTGCCGCGCCAATGCCTGATCACGCTGCTCGATCTTGTTCAGCATCGCGTTGAAGGTATCCGCCAAGAGACCAATCTCATCATTGGAAGCATAGCGCACCCGGACGCTGTAGTCCTTCTCAGCAGACACCTGCTGGGCCGTTGCTGCAAGCGCCAAAATAGGGTCGCTTATGCCGTGGCGCAGGCGATTGCCAACGAGGACGGCAATGCCACTAGCACCAATCAAGACACACAGGGCTATGACGAGATAACGTACGAGCCGCAGATAAAACGGCCCCAAGCTATAGCGCATCCAGATACCACCGATGGTTTCGCCGTCGAACAGTATCGGCTGGTAGGCCTCGTAGTCCTTACGCGTATACGCCCGGAATGCCTCTGCAGGCTGCGCGTGCAGTAGTGTTGTATCGGCGAGCGGAATCCACGCCGTAACGTAGGTAGCAACTTGCTCACCCGAAGCGGCAAACAGCATTGCAGCCACTATGGCCTCGTCGGCTTCGACGACATCGATGGCGGCTTGCGCTTCAATGGGGTCACCAAACTGTAAGGCTGCACTGGCTGTCAGTCCCACTAGTTCCATCTTCGTCGCGACGTCCCGCTCAAGCACCTTCTTGTATGAAAGCAAGTCGGCAGTCATGAAGCCTAAGAACGCGACTATAAGCGCTACACCGGTTGTGAATAGCATCACCCGGGTTAATTTGCCATTTATGGACTGAACGCGCTCCATAGTTAAAACTCTACTACTCTACGGGAGGCCGTAGTACACGTAAGAAGGAGCCACGGAAATACTTCCCCCACGTCGTCTGAGGTCGATCCGGGTTATCCCAAAACTGCGTATTGGCAGTCCACACACGGTACGGATTGCTGCCACGCCGCTCTTCGATGAAGCCCACGATATCGCAGGTGTCACACGGGCGTAGGCCTAGCCACAACGTGTCTTGTCGTGTGGTATGGTAGAGCCCAATCACGTCCTCAGTCTGCTCCACGACCTCAACATCCTTCTGGATATACTTCTTAATGATACGCCAATGGGGATCGTCAGCTTGAACATCCGATAGCAAACTGCTCCACAGCACAACGCCCAATACGAAAACAAGAACTACACGCATGTTCACTTACAGGAAAAAGGTTCGACGTAGGGAAAAGACGAATTCGTTACCGCTGTTGAACACAGGGAAGTTGCGACGTCCACCAATACTCCAACCAGCTAGATCATAGCTCAGACTCAGGCTCACTCCACTGTTCCGCAAGTTCCCAAAGATGTTCTCGTCGTTTGGCCCAGGATTTTGGAGACTTTCGAAGCCATTAAGCGCATAGAAGCCCGTAAGGTACAGGTTGACACCACGCCACCACGTTCCAGCCCCAGCTACGGTCTGCACACGACCAAAGCGATTGACGATCAGCCCCGCATAGGCGGACGGAAACAGCGGATAATCGAGCAGAAAGCCACGGCCATCTGAGTTGAAATAGCCAATATTAACCTGAAGATCTGTATCTGTCGGATAGAGGATGTTATCAAAGTCGACATCGGGGGTAACCCCTACACGCCCAAAGGCGCGTAACCGCCAGCTATACGCAAGGTTATGCTCAAACGCTCCGGTGACCATCAACCCTTTAGCCTCAACGCCAAGTGCACCGTTGGGCTGCGTTTGTTGATAAATCATTCCTAATGTCAACGGACCACGTCCGACGAATGCGGAAACGTAGTGGCGCTCTAAAGTAGGCACGTCAACGGTTGGCCCCTCTTTGAAGTTCACCTCAGTGATCACCATCCGGTCATATCCGACCGTGATATCGTCGAACCATTGTGCATGGACAGGCGCCACGGTTGCTACGATACCTAGCAAACCAATCACCACCCACGCACAGCATCTGCGTACCATACTGCTCTCCTTCCAGATGTAGTGAGGGCTGCCACATATCATGGATCTCCAACACATGCACGTACTTCACAGCCCAAGTGACGAGCGACGGTATCGTCGTTTTGCGCGTAGAGTTAAGGGACGCAGCTGCAAAAAAGGCGTCCCCATACCTTATTGAGGACGCCTTGGTGCCGGACTCATCGCATTTGCTTATAGAAACGGCTTCAATACGGATGAATCTGAGCATCCTGCAACGTGAGGCAACGACTTTCCTGTGTACCACGTGCCACATACGCAGCGACTGCTTCGCAGGCCAGTGCCACGGCAAACAGCACCAACGAACGGGCCAATGGATAATCGCACACGTCCTCCTGCGCTGCCGAGGGTACGCGGTAGACCTCGTTCCAGACGACCTCGGCATACCCGTCGCCTAGCCCCACATGAAGGCACGGCGTATTGGTCTCCGCACAATGGTCACGCACGGCTTGGCGGCTTGCGCTGTTGTCGAAGCCGTCGATAACGAGGTCACTGCCCGCCAACAACGTCGCGACATTGGCAGGCGTGAGGCGCGTCATCACAGGCGTCACGCGGCAGCCCACAGCGCGGTAGAGCACATTCGCTATGATCGCCGCCTTATACGCGCCCACATCGGCCTGCACATACGGCTGCGTCGAGAGGTTGTGCACCTCCACGCGGTCGTCATCGATCAGCCGCAGCGCGCCGACGCCCATCCGGGCAAGGCTCTCCGCCACATTCGCCCCAACGGCACCCGCGCCACAGATCGTGACACGCAGCGCCTTCAGCTTAGCCATCACGTCCGGCGAACGGTGGCGTTGTTCGTGTAGGTTGAAGTTCATGGTTTTTTTGGCATGGGGCATGGAGCAGGTAGTGCGAGATATGCGGCATCGAGGGCGAGATATGCGGCGTCATGGGCGAGATATGCGGCGTCATGGGCGAGATATGCGGCGTCATGGGCGAGATATGC
>CAYYHN010000198.1:4287-7324 GCA_964471245.1 uncultured Rhodothermaceae bacterium
GGCGTCATGGGCGAAATAGGGGGCATCGAGGGCGAAACATGGGGCATCGAGTCACACAACTCCATGCTCCTCGCCCCATGCCCCATGCTAATCTGCCCACTCGGGGCGCTGTTCGACGACGCCGACGAGGGATTGGAGGTCGAACTTTTCATCTTCCTCATCGAGGCAGATGCCCGCGAAGTGGATCGTCAGGTCGCGACGGTCGATGACGGAGCGGTGCACCTCGCCTGCTGCGGTTTCCCAACGGACGTTGAGCAGGTGCGGCTGGTTGGCGGCTTCGCATGAGACGAGGCGACCGCCTGCAAACGCGAGGGCCTCTTGCAGCCGCTGCGCGTCGCTCTTGGCCATCGCGGTGTCTTGGTGTGCAAATGCCATCGCATAGGCTGTGCGAAGTTCGGGTGTGAGGCCTTTGGCCCGCAAGGCGAGCGGTGCCGTCCGACTCGTGAGGAGTCGCCGCAGATTGCCTGCCAGCATCGGGTTGGCCCGCCGGTCCGCCGCCTCGAACCAGCACACATGCCCATCTACCCGGACGTGCACGGCATCGAACGGCTGCACGCTTTCGGTCAAGTGGATTGTCAGCGGGCGTTGATGGCCACAGCGCTGGTGCTGGACGGCAGGATGCATCGCCACGGCTTGCCATGTGCGGCTGCCGGTCTGCACAGCAAGGTGCACGGTCAGGGCCGGTAAATCGGCGAGGTAGTCTGCGACTTCGTACGGAAGGGCGTTGCGCTGCCAAACGGCAGTACGATGGTCCTTCATCCGAAACCAGCCCCACCCCTGCCGATAGAATGGCTCAGCCCGCACCGCATACATGAATCCGCCCGTGCCTACACGGATGGGCTGCCCCATCACACACGGCGCCAACCACGTCCGCTGCATCAGCAACGACGCCTCAGCATGGAGTCGGGAAATAAGGTTGTGTACGCTCATGGGTTTGGGGCTGTTGGCTATGGCATGGAGCAAGAGGCGTGGGGCATGAGGGCAAGAAAGCGTCATGGATAAATCCACCTCCACTCCCATGCCCCCACACGCCCATACGCGAGCGCAGCGAGCCCCCACCCGCGAGCAACGCGAGCGCCTAGTGCGCCATCAGCACCATGCGGGGCTTGAAGGCGGCGAGGGGTTCGATGAGGTCGGTCTGCTCGGCAAGGACAGCGCGGATGTCTTTGTACGCCTGCGGCGCTTCGTCCATGCTGCTGCCGATCAGTTCGACGCCACGCTCCTTCAGCCAGCGGTCGCGCTCGGCCTTCGGGATTGACTGCTTAGCCTGCTTACGGCTCATCAGTCGGCCCGCGCCGTGGCTTGCGCTGTTGATCGAGGCATCGCTCCCAAGGCCGCGCACGAGGTACGAGTTGTGCCCCTGCGAGCCCGGAATGATGCCTAGCACGTCGTCGTGCGCTGGCGTCGCGCCCTTACGGTGCACGACTACTTCGCGCCCGTCCCACGTCTCCTTCCACGCAAAGTTGTGGTGGTTCTCGACCTGCTTGATGGGCTTCAGCTTCAGCCGCTTGGCGATTGAACGGTGGATGACATGGTGACACGCCGAAGCGAAACGCCCCGCCAAGTTCATGCTCACCCAGTATTCGTCGCCCACTTCGGTGCCGAGATCCAGCCACGCGAGGTGACGCATCTTCTCCGGCAGCCCAGAACGCAGCTGCGCGATCTTCGAGTACCGTTGTGCGATGGTCGCACCTACGCCACGGCTGCCCGAGTGCGTCATGATAGCGAGGTAGTTGCCGGGCTTTAGGCCCAGCCGCTCCGCGCCCATGGTGCCGATCTCCAGCACACCGGCGTCGACGAAGTGGTTGCCGCCGCCGCTTGTGCCGAGTTGCTGGTAGGCCTTGTCCTTCAGATGACGCAGGAACGATGTCGCCGACCAGTCGGGGTCGTCCAACACGTCGTGGTGGCGGCGCTCGTACTTGCCGAACTTCGCACCCACGCCAAACCGAGTTTCCTCGACCATCACCTTGCGCAGCTTATCGCGGTGCGCGTTGTTGCGCAGGTGCACATCGCTGTGCTTCGGGAAGATGCTCATCATCATGCGGCAGGCGATGTCCACGCCGACCATGTACGGAGCCACCGCGCCGTCGAGCGCGACCACCCCGCCAATCGGGATGCCGTAGCCAACGTGAGCGTCAGGCATCAAGGCCCCGCCCACCGTCACGGGCAGGCGCATCGCGTTCTCGAACTGCGCAATCGCCTGTCGGTCAATCAAGTCACGGCCCCAGATTGGTGCATCCAGCGGCTCGCGACGTACAGTGTTACGGTCCATTGTATGTTTCGTGATTCGTAGTTTGTAATTCGTACGCTTCCTGCGGTCGCTTTTGGCAGGGAGCATGGGGCGAGTGGCGTGGAGTCAAATTGCACAGGCCTTCTAAACTGTCATCCTGACGACTGCAGAGAGGAAGGACCCCCAAGGCTCCAGCTAGGCTACAACCTCGGAGATCCCTCACTTGCGTTCGGGATGACACAAGTGTTACGTCGTACCGTCCTCTCTTTCTCCCGCTCACCCATTCGCCCATACACGAGCGCAGCGAGTCCCCATCTCCCCATCCACGAGGCACAGCCGAGCTTCCTCTCATGAGGCCCTGCCAAGTCCCAACCGGTACATCCGCAGCTCACCTTTCCGCACTTCGCGGCGGACGCGGCGGTGACGCAGCAGGAAGTCCGGCAGGTTGGGTGTCTTGGTGAAGCAGAAACGGCGTGGGAGCTTGCTGTAGAGCGAGCGGGGCGGCTGAGATTCGTCGGGGCCAAAGCCCTTGAGCCGGAGGCCACTCTCGACCGTGTGGTAGTAGACCTGCGTGATGCCGAGTTCACGGCGCAGGAACCACAGCGTCGCCGACAGCATGGCCTCATCCCACATGCCGAGGTGTGTCTGCAAGGCCTGTTCGATGTAACGACGCACATCCGGCTGCGTGCGGCTGCGCACCTTCGCCGAGCGGATCCAGTCGGTCTGAATCTCTTCGATGAGGGCGATACCATGCACTGGGTCGATGTCAAGGCGTGCCCACGCAAGCGTGTATTCGTCGCCCCGATG
>CAYYHN010000199.1:0-7294 GCA_964471245.1 uncultured Rhodothermaceae bacterium
TCAGCCCCATGAAGCGTTCCTTGATGAACTCGCCGACTTTTTGACATCAGTTGATCTTCTGAACATGATGCGCCTTGGGTTATTACCCATCATGTTCGACCTTGATGCAGAGACTGGAAACTACCGTTTAGTCTTAGCTACCTCCGATCCTCTGCGTTTGGACGTCGCGACGTATTCTGCTCAGATGGAGTACGACGTAGAAGTCGGCTATGCTGCGCCAGCGCTTCTCAATGAGCGGATGCGCGCTGTATTTGCGTGGCTAGACGCGCGGCGCGAGTCGCAATTGTCGTTGCCGCCTCCCGCGCCGACCCAAGTGGCGCGGATTGAAGAGCCCGCAGGAAATGTCGCATGGTTCGATCAGCCTGAGACGTATGATCTCGAAAACGACGGCGTCGCGAAGGAAGCGAGCCGTGTCCAAGCAGAAGTGGTACCACCACCAAAGCCCTCTCCACCTGCACGTCGCAACGTAAACGACGAGGAAATGGGCGTTGAGTGGGTGGAAGGAGACGAGGTCGACCTTGATAACAGCGGTATTGATGACGAGAACGCTGCGCAGCAAGCACGCCTCAACAAAGCCGTCCAAAATGATCTGCCCGTGCGCCGCGGCGAAGTGCAGGGCAACACAGAACAAGGTGTTGAGTGGGTTGAAGGGGAGACCATCGACCTCGATAATAGTGGTATTGATGGTGTTCGCTCTCGTCATCGCCCACATCAGTCCAACTTGCCGATCAAGCCAGAACGTGGTGTAGATCTCCGCGATGAGGAATACGAGCTAGACAACGATGGTGTCAGCTCAGGATATCAGCATGTAGATCCCGATGACGGACACACGCTTGCTGGACCGCCACCAATGCCGAAGTCGCATCGGTTGGTGCCTTCGGAGGATGATCTTACTGACGAACTCCGGGCCGAACTGGAAGCTGAGGCCGAGAAGGCTCGCGCTGCAGAGGACGCTCGCCAGCAAGCGCGTAAGAAAGTTGACCCGAATGATAAGCATGCCGACCTTTTAGGCCGGGTGAAGGATCGCGTAGTGACTTCCTTGTTGTTGGAAGACAAGGTGGATGGAAAGCACGTGGAAGCCGCACTGGAAGTGCAGCGCGGTCAAAAACACAAGGAAGCCCTGTGGCGTGTACTGACGCAAGTGAAAGGTGTCGACCGCGACGCCATCTTCTCGATGGCTGCCACCGTGTATGCATTCCCACACGCTGAAGTCAGCGAAGGCCAGCCTGATCCGGAGTTCGTAACGCTCATTATGGAGACGGTCGCTGAAGAGCGACGTGAAGACCTGCTTGAACTCGGTCTGCTTCCCATCGAGTATGAGATCGATGCCGCAAATGGCGTGGCGAAGCTGATCTTCATGTCATATGATCCGGCACGCCCCGAAATCCATAAGCTGCTCCGCGAACTCAAGCTCGGACGCTTTGAGCTTCGTTATGCACCCGAGTCGTCCATCAATGTATTCATTGAGGAGATCTTTCCTCGCAAGAATGAATACCTTGAGCGGGTAACGAATGAAGGGAGTGCCTTCGATCTTGGCGCAGCCTTTGACGAAAAGGACAATGAGCTCATCGATGAGGATGCGCTAGAGGCAGAAATCAGTCGATCTACGCTGATCAACCTCTTCGAAGCAACCCTTGTCGAAGGGGTGCGCATGGGGGCTTCAGATATCCATATCTACCCAAACCCGCGCCGTCAAGTGGATATCTACATGCGTGTAGACGGTCGCCTGAAGCGCTGGCATACCGAAGATAAAATGCACCCAGAGGCATTTCTCTCGGTGGTCAAGGATAACTCGACCAACGTTGATCGTTTCGAGCGCGACTCAGCACAGGATGGCTTTATTCAGCGCAACATCGACGGTGCGCTGATCCGCTTCCGCGTCTCGATTCTCCCGATTGCGACGGCTAACACGGATCTTCGGGCAGAGAGCATTGTCATTCGTATTCTGGATGACCGTAAGGTGCTCACCGACCTGACGAAGTTGGGTATGCTCGATGTTGCCCTCCAGCGTTTCGACATGGCGATCCGGCAGCCCCACGGCATGGTTATTCTCACTGGGCCAACGGGTTCTGGTAAGTCAACCACGCTGGTGGCAGCACTTCACCAAGTGGTGTCGGATGAAGTGAACGTGCTCACGGTCGAGGATCCTGTTGAATACATTATCCAAGGTGTGCGACAGATTAAGCTGAGCCACAAACTCAGCCTCGAAGGTGCCATGCGCGCCATCTTGCGGCATGACCCTGACATCGTTATGGTCGGTGAGATGCGTGACAAGGCTACAGCCGAACTCGCCATCAAGCTCGCAAATACGGGGCACCTCACGTTCTCGACCCTGCACACCAACGATGCGCCGAGTGCGGTGAGCCGCCTCTATAAAATGGGCATTGAGCCGTTCCTCATCGCGTATGCCATCAACTTGATCGTAGCGCAGCGCCTCATCCGGAATGTATGTCCTACGTGTAAAGTTGTGGACGATGATCCTGATCGGGTCTTGCTACGTGAGATGGGTTTCACAGAGGAAGAGATCGAGGAAACGACGTTCTACAAGGCAGCCAATGACAAAGGATGCAAGACGTGCAACGGACGTGGATACAAAGGCCGCCGTGCTGTATGTGAAACGTTGTATTTCACCCGAGAAGTGCGCGAAATCATTGTGGAATCCGGTGAGGCTATCGAGGAAGACATGATCCGTGACCAGGCGATCAGCGATGGGATGCTGACGTTGCGCGATTCAGCCCGTGAGTTGGTGAAGTTGGGTGAGACCTCCATTGCAGAAATGCTGAGAATTACGGCCTCCGAGTAAGTTTGTGGCCATAGGAATTGCAAAATAGCCGCCTCGTCTATCTTGGACTTGGCGGCTTTTGCATAGAGCTAAATTGCCGATTCCTGCTACAAGTGATCCCAAATTGAGAGGAGGTTATCAATATGAAACCGTGCGAGCGTGCGTGAACGTCCAAACAATGGAAATTTGCGGGTGAATACCAAAAAAGCTACAAGAAAATGAAGTAGCTGCCGTTACCGTAGCGGAATGGCACAGGCTTTGGTCAAAATACGTGCTCCAAGCTGGCGATGCCCTGAACTACATCGTAATCAACCATGAATCAGACGATACTTGCCCTCCTTGCGTTGATGCTAACGACGTCTATGTCGTTTAGCCAGCAATCGGCTACAATCTTCACGTACGACAAGTACATCGATGATGAATTGGAGGTCATGGCCTCAAGTGTGGCCTTGCATGTGATCGAGATGACGGGCGCGAAAGCATTTGACGAGCGCACCAAGCCTGCTAGTATGTTGACCTTAGGTTCACCGATAAACTCGGACGACTTCAGCGCGGCCGGGGCATTTGGTGAAGCCACAGTCTGCGACCTCGACCAACCCTACTTAAATGCGAGTGGGTGCGATGACATGGACGATGTGCATATGGGTGCAGGGATATGGCAAGTGGTGCCCTTCAATCTAGTTGCTGGCACCACACTCGATTTCGATGTCAATGTTCAGGTGTTCTACGTAGATGATACTGACATGGATACCGTGCTTCTTGGAGCCAAGTCAGATCACAAAAAAGTGATCGTCACAGTGCGTAGCCCGCGCCATGTTAAACAGCAGCGCTACACCGATGGGTTTGTGACGTTGTCACGTGTGTTCCCTTACAGCGAAGTCCGAGCACTCAATCGGGCCGGACTCTGAGGATGCCTTTAGCCAGTACGTGAATTTTCTTCCCACATAGCGCTGAGTGATCGGCCGATAAATACGCGATTTTACCATGGGAAAAGGTCTATTGATTGTCACGTTAGGGGCGTTCATGGCCATCTCGGTGTTGATGCTACAAACCGAGGAGACTGAGGTGCGCACCGCAGAGAAACAGGGGGGCTACCAATCCGAAGTAATGGCGCGTGAGATTGCCCGCTCAGCGTACAACGTGGCATGGGGCCGGGCCCGCAAGGCTGGCAACGACCTTGAACAAGCCATGATCAACATCAATGGTGCACGCCCCGATGGCAGCCCCGACCCAAAGGGGACAATGGTAGGAGATTACCAAGGTGGCTCCTTCAATGTGCAGGCCAAGCTGATCAATGGCAAGTACCTCACGATTACAGCAGAAGGTATCTTTGCTGATGCCAGCCATATCATTGGTGATAATTACACAGCCGATTTGCTAATTGTAGAAGATTCTAGCACGGTTACCGTCGAATTCTTGGACTCAATGGCGGGTTACTGTTCAGCTGTATTTCTAGAACGCATGGTTCCTGAAGACGAAGTGGATACGTCGATGATGGTGTGCCACAAGGGCAAGCAAACCAAGGTGCTCAACAACCCGTCTGCGCTAACCGCTCACCTTGGTCATGGCGATACACCGGGCTTCTGCCCAGCCGATCTCGTCGAAGACCTTGAAGTCAAGTACGTGCGCCTTGAGCCTGAGATGATCTTTGATTCTGGCCGTTGGCGCGCCATGAGCGAATCACGTACATCGCCGGCCGACAAGGTATTGGCACCTGGCACGCTCATCAACTTCTTCATTGGCGTGGATAAAAACTGTAGCGAACAAGGGAAGTGGGTAGACGAATACGATGGTGATAAATACGATTGGGAGCACCGTGCGCTGCGCGAGGACACCGACCTGGGCGAAGTCGTAGAAGGCAAGTTTGCGATGGTTGAGCAACACGCCATCAACACGCAACGCTGGCGGATCGGCTTTGAAGACTTGCGGCACTTTTCAGATGCTCAACACGAAGACATCAAGGCCAACAGCTACGGTGGTTCGTGGGATGGCACATCGTATAACGGTACCGGGTGGACACTCGATAGCGAAGGCTATAAAGAGCTACGCAACTTTGGCGGTAAGCCTGACTTTAGCGATCAGGTGATTGAGGTGACCCTGACCTCGTGCAGCGGCTCGTGCCCTACGCCTCCCGCAAGCTAAACAATAGTTACTCACCTTACGCACGGTAGAACATGCCAGCGTGATGCTTGGCGTGTTGGCGTCTCCATTTGATCTCTAATCCACATCGGTCGTATCCGATTCGTCTTTTTTAGACACAAACCTACAAGGACACGTCATTCCCGCGAAGGCGGGAATCTAGAGCGCGACCCTACAAATAATTGCTACATAACCGCTAAATCGTCGCTTTTTGATCGCTATAAGACGTGTATGGTAGCGGCAAGGACATGCCACGAATTGCGTCTTCAGCCTGGATTCCCGCCTTCGCGGGAATGACGCCGTTGATTTAGGCTGGAGCAAATGGTACGGCATGCAGCTTACCTACGAATAGAGATCCAAAGGATTCTAGCATGCTGCGCCGTGCGTAACATGAGATAGTTGTATTAACATTAGCTCAAGTAGATTGAGACGTCCCTTCGCTACAACGCCGAGGGACGTCTTGTGTTTATAGGTACATGGATAGGCCCGTGCATCGGTGTGACCCCTGAAAAATGGGCCGATTGCGCACTTAAGGCAAGACGATAGCGGACGATACATCGATCAGGTGTCCTAGCGTCGAATAGACGTGAGGAAACATCTCATTGAAGCTAATTTGCTTGTATCACCCGATTCTGCATGGATCCTGTCCTTAAAGAACTGCTTGCGCGCACCACGACGCCGCGGCCATCAGCCGCGGAGGTTCCCAACATGGCGCGATCCCTTGGCATGCCGCTGTTGCCGCCGTTGCCTGAGGTATGCCGCGCCATCGTGAACGCAGTGCCTTATTCGTTACGTGGCGAAGAACGGCTGACCTATATGCGGGAGCAGGCAACAAAGTTGTCCGACCGGGAACGCAGCGCCTTGCAGGTTCATGTTGAGCACTTTGTGCGTCGCATGCTGGATGTGGGCGCGAGTGACATCGAGATTGGTGGCCCTGCCGGAAGTGGCAGCGTTTGGTACCGCATCGATGGGGAGAAGAAGCCCGATAAGGGGATGGGCGACTACCGCGTTGAGGAAACCGATCTCCTGATCTTGAATTTGCTGAGTAACCGTCAGGTTAACCACCTGTTCAAGGAGCGCTCGACAGACTTTTCATTCCAACTTCCTGTGGAAGGGCGCAGTGGGAAGCCCCGCCGTTTCCGTGCTACGTCCTACTTCGACCTCGACCACTTGGCGCTTAACATGCGCGCCATTACCGACGAAACACGCCCGCTGAAGTCACTGGGCTTCCATCCGGCTGTGCAGAAGGGGATGCTCTTCAATCACATTCGCGATGGTCTGACGCTAATTACGGGCGTCACGGGTTCAGGGAAGAGTACGACGCTCGACGCCATCGTCGATGCGAATAACAACATTACGAACGGACACATCATCGTTATCGGGAAACCGATTGAGTACATGCATGACTCCAAGCTCTGCATTGTACGCCACCGCGAAGTTGGCCGTGATGTCAATACGTTTAAGGAAGGCATTGTGCAGGCACTACGCCAAGACCCCGATATCGTGGTTATTGGTGAGATGCGCGATCCCGAAACGATCTCTGCCGGCCTAGAAATAACCGACTCGGGCCATAAAGTGTTTTCTACGCTGCACACCTCGTCGGCTGTCGAAAGCATCGACCGCATCATCGGTGAATACCCTACAGATGAGCAAGAGCGTGTCCGTAACCGCTTGGCTGATGTGCTACGTTGTGTGGTATCGCAGAAACTGTGTCCGAGAATCGGAGGGGGGCGCATTTTGGCTAAAGAGGTGCTTTGGATGACACCTTCGGCACGAGCTGCGATCAAAAACAACAATACCAGCGAAATCTATCAGATGATGTGGGAAGGCTGGGGCAATGGCATGATTACCCTCGAACAGGACCTGTTTCGCCTGATGCGGCAGGGCTTGGTCGCATCCGACGTGGCAATGAGCTACGCCAACAATAAACGCCGCTTCAAGCGCCTTGCTGGCTGAGGATGTCACCAAGGAGCACGACGACTTTTCGAATCGAACCATGAAAAAATACGGTCTCAAAGAAAGCATTCTAGGTGTCATGGTGACGAACCGTGCCCTTCATGCGGTGTTGATTCAAGATGGTCCTAACGGTCCTGAAGTTCTACGGCGATTCCGTCGGCAGCGCAATGCTCGCACGCAGGAAAGTAGTGTAGGCGATTCGTCTGGTTTCGACTTCGACGGGGGTAGTGCTGTTGATGGTACTGGAGATTCGGACGATGATTTCATGATCTCGTTCGGAAGTGCGCCAAGTGGAGGCGAGATGTTTCTTGGCTCAGAGTTTGGCGACCTCTCGTCAGACGGTGGTGTATATGATGCAGGTACTGCAGGGCTTCCGGCTTCATTCGAGTTGGAATTGCTCGACATCCTGTCTGAGTG
>CAYYHN010000200.1:0-786 GCA_964471245.1 uncultured Rhodothermaceae bacterium
ATGCATGTCGCCCACTTTGGCAATCAAATCGCGCTTATAGGCGAGGATTTGTTCTAGTCGATGCGGATCGCCTGTTGCCAGCATTTGCACGGCAAGCAGACCCGCGTTCTTAGCTCCTCCAATAGCGACCGTAGCAACGGGTACGCCACCCGGCATCTGAACGACGGAAAGCAACGAATCCATTCCTTTCAAGTTGCGTGTAGGAACGGGCACGCCGATGACGGGGAGTGGCGTACTTGCAGCAATCATCCCCGGTAGATGCGCCGCGCCGCCTGCACCCGCGATAATCACTTTGAGCCCACGCGTATGCGCGGTCTCGGCATAGGACTGCATTGCAGCTGGTGTTCTGTGGGCTGAGAGGACACGCGCTTCGAAGGGCACGTCGAATTCTTTCAGGATGGCCACGGCGTCTTGCATGACAGGCCAGTCGGACTGGCTACCCATTGCAACACCGACGAGTGGAGTAGGCATTCGAGAGAGAGGTTAGAGTTGAATAAGATCAGCTGCTTCTTCCGCCAAAGCGCGTGTTTCGGTGGTGTTTTGCCCTGTTGCCGTAACGTGGCCCATTTTGCGGCGAGGACGCACGTCATACTTGCCATAAATATGGATACCTGCACCCGTACGTTGCAGGGCCTCTGTGTAGCCTGTAAGTTGAGGCTTGCCCTCCCTGTGGCCGAGCACATTGATCATGACCGCGCACGGCTCGCGCAAGGAAGGATCGCCGAGGGGCCAGCCTAAAATGCCGCGCACATGGTTCTCAAACTGTGACGTGTAGCAGCCTTCAAT
>CAYYHN010000200.1:811-7285 GCA_964471245.1 uncultured Rhodothermaceae bacterium
GCTGTTGTGTGGTCGCGGAGCCATTTCGTTCACGAAGATGCTGCCATCCGCCATGTGAAACAACTCGACCCCCGTCACCCCAACGCCACCGACGGCTTCTACCGCGTCAATGGCAATGCGTTGCGCACGTTCAGCGACATCATCTGGAATAGCTGCAGGAGCGACCACGGCATGGCAGCGATGGTCGCGCTGTTCGGAGTACACGACCGGGTAGGCAACGTGGTCGCCATCAGGACGGCGTGCGACCATGACGGCTAACTCTTGTTCGAAAGGCACCCACGCTTCCACCAATAACCCATCGGTGTCGGCGAGGGCTTCCCAAGCGGCGTCAATGTCATCGGCACGGCGTACTGTGGCATTGCCATAGCCATCGTACGAGCCGCGGTATTTCTTAAACATGACGGGGTAGCCGAACGATGTGATGGCTTCTGCGGCCTCTGCGCGCGTGGCACAGCGTGCGAAGGGCGGGACGGGCAGCCCGGCATCGGCTAGCGTCTGTTTTTGGAGTCCTTTATCTCGAATCACACGAAGCGTATCGGGGTGCGGCCAGACGGGTTTATCAGGGAGCAACGCCAACACCTGTTCCGCCGGAGCCCATTCGCTTTCGACGGTTACGACATCGCAGCCCTCTGCGAAGCTACGCACGACTTCTGGGTCAGTCCAATCGCCGATGGTGACTTCGCCAAGACCGTCCATTGGGCCTGCGGGCTTGGGAGCTAAAAAATGAACGTTTAGCCCCATGCGAATTGCTGCTAGGGCAGTCATACGGCCAAGTTGGCCACCTCCAAGGATACCGATGACAGGAAAAGAAGACGGTGAACTCATGAAAAAAATGAAACCAATGCGTCCAAAGGTAGCCCAACAACGAAAAATAGGGCACAAGAAAAGGGATAATTAGGTATGGCACATCCTTTGAATGTACCACACATGTATTTACAGGGCGAAAGATACTCGATTGTACATTCTGAACGAAGTTATTCTATCCGTCCTTGCTTACACGCACTGAAAACACAAAAAAGCGCTTCCAGTTACATCATGGAACAGCGTGCCACACTTGCCATTACGCTTTTTATCATGTTCGTGCTCTTCTGCGCGCTACATGCACTGGGCACGGCTGTGATGGATCACGATTCGAGTGCCGCACAAGTAACGCAAACGGAGGTCACCAACGAAGAGGCCGTTGAAGGATTGCAACCCGCTGTGCTGGACCAAACCCCTGATGCACCCTTACCTGATTCGGCGGTGCTGCAGCCAGCTACCGGCGACTGATGCTCGCTCGTGTAACTCTAGCTACGAGTTTGCCAGCAAGTCGTCCAAGGAAATCTCATCAGGTACAAGGACTTGGCGGGCTTTTGAGCCTTCGAACGGCCCCACAATGCCCGCATCTTCGAGTTGGTCCACGATGCGCGCAGCTCGTGCATAACCAACGGACAGTTTTCGTTGTAGTAGTGACACCGATCCTTGCTGGCTGCGGACAATGATACGTGCGGCGGCCCCAAACAGGTCGTCGCGTTCGATGCCGCCACCATCACCACCCACACTGAGTGGTAATTCGGGCTCCTCAAAAGGAGGCAAGATGTAAGGCCCAATACCGGGTTGCTCGCCAATAAAGTGTGTCACTTCATCAACTTCGCCAATGGACACAAACGGTCCTTGCAGCCGGAGAATTTGACTGCCACGCATATAGAGCAGATCGCCATTCCCTACAAGGCTTTGGGCACCGTTTTGGTCTAAAATAGTACGCGAGTCGATTTTTGAGGCGACTTGGAAGGCGATTCGAGCAGGGAAGTTGGCTTTGATAAGGCCCGTAATGACGTCAACCGAAGGGCGCTGTGTGGCCAAGATCAGATGGATGCCAATGGCGCGTGCCATTTGGGCAAGTCGGGCGATGGGACCTTCGATTTCTTTCCCCGCTGTCATCATGAGGTCGGCCAACTCGTCAACGATGACGACAATATAGGGGAGGAATCTGTGTCCATCGTCGGCGGAAAGTTTGCCTTCAGTGAACCGCTTATTGTAATCGCTAATGCCGCGTACGCGTGCCTTCGAGAGGAGATCATAGCGCTGCTCCATCTCTTTTTCGCAACTCTTGAGCGTCCCCATCGCCTTGGTCACGTCCGTAATAATCGGGTCGTCAGCCTCGGGCGGCATGGCGATGTAGTGGTTGATCAGGCGCGAGAAGGGCTGAAGTTCGATTTTCTTCGGGTCGATCATCACGAACTTCAAATGCGACGGTGGACACGCGTACAGCAATCCCGTGATAAATGTGTTCAACCCAACCGATTTACCTGAACCCGTCGCGCCCGCAATGAGAATATGAGGCATCTTGACGAGGTCGCGCATAAACACTTCGCCTTCAATGGACTTGCCAACCAAAAGCGGCAATTCCATCGTATTATCCCGAAACTTTGCCGTGCCAATGGTATCTCGGATGCGAATCAACTCACGATGGCGATTCGGAATTTCAACGCCAATCGCTGATTTGCCGGGAATTGGGGCGATCATGCGAATGCCACGAGCAGCTAGGGCCATCGCGAGATCATCTTCCAACGATGTGATCCGGCTGATCTTGACGCCCGGTGCTGGTGTTAATTCATACAATGTGACGGTTGGGCCTACAATGGCGTTAATAGCCGTGATTTCAATCTTGTAGTTGGCAAGCTTGTCGAGGAGAATCTGTTTGTTTTCCTCTAACTCATCGTAGTCAATCTGTGGATCGTCGTCGGTGGCATCATCGAGCAAGTCCAGCGTCGGCATCTCGAAGGGCGCGTCTTCTGGCGTCGAAGAGGTGGGAGCAGCCAGTTCATCGGCTTTCTCTTCTTCCACCAAGCGAGACATCACTTGGAACGCAGGACCTTCAGGTTCTAGGGCTGCCTTCTCCTCGAATAAACTTGGCGCAGAAACACCATTTCCATTTTGGGGAAGTGGACGAGGTGGTTCAGGCGGGACCGTTCGCTTAGGTGGCTCAGCTCTCGGTGGGACAGGCGGAGATGCCACATCGGAACGCGTGGGGCCTTTGACACGTGCTGTTGTGCTTGCTCGCGTAGTTTTGGTTTTCGTAGCGCGTGACTTTTCTGCTTCCTTTTCCTTCCGTGCCGATGCAGCTGCTTCACGTCGCTCGGCAAGAATTTGCTGGCGGGCATCTTTGCGTTCAATTTGACTATTTCGCATCGAATGCCAGCGATCTTGGATCCACGTACGGCTAGCCGAGAAACCGTTCTCAAATCGATCGAGTGTTTGCTGAATATCTCGGTCGATTAAGAGCAAAATCGTGACGACCAATGTAAGGAGCAGCAGGACAAAAGCTCCTGTGGCTCCGAAGGCATGCGTCATCCAACCAGCAATGCCGAGCCCCCAGCCGCCAGCCCATGTTTGTAGATCGGCTTCGAGTACGACGCCAAACCACCCGAAGATGCACCCCAATACCGCCATGGACATCGTGAGGATAGGCGTGAGGACGGGGAGGAAGATCGCATCCTTACGGCGAAAGAGGAGGTAGCCCCAAGCCACGAGCAAGCCGGGCATGATGAGAGACATATAGCCAAAGAAGCCAGGTACTAATAACTTGGCGAGTTGCGCGCCAATAAGGCCCAAGGCATTTTGAGCTTGATTACCTCGTGGGTCGAACAAGCCATCGAAGTCGAAGGAAAGGGCATTGTCTGTAGGAGTATACGTGATCAGCGCAAGCATCATCAGGGCGGCTGTAACCATGATGACGAGCCCGAAAACTTCCTTCTTACGCGTCGTGTTACGCGCGGCCCCTTTGGTCCCGGTTTTCTTGGATTTAGTGGTGCTTTTTTTCCTTGCCATATGCGAAAACTAAGACATGTGCACCCTTAGGTACAACAGCGCCTAGCGATTGGCCTTCCGACCAGTGAATACTAATATCTTTTGTGCAATGATGGGCTGTCTTTATGCGGACTCCACCGGGATCGGTTGCAACTTACCAAGCTCCGTCAATACGATTCGGTCGTCCTGATAGATGGGGAGGAGGGGTAGTGCGTTAAGCCGGAAACAGAAAGCTGCATCGTCTTCTCGCCCTTGCTCAGCTAGCCTACGGGCTGTGTTGCACTGAAAGAGCACATCCAGCAGTACATCTTTATCTGCCGTGTAGAGGTTGCATGCAATATGTGCAGCATCTGGTACATGCTCGGGCAATTGTCCCCCCCATAGTTGATGGAGCAACAAGCCCGCACACAACGTGTCTTCCAGAGCCACGCGGTTAGCAGAACCTGCGCAAACGATGACAATGTTTTCGCCGAGATGGCGAATCGCTGAAGCTAGGATGTGGGCATTAAAAAACCCACCAATCAAGACACGCGTAGCCGTTCTGCAACGTGTGATGGTCGGTGTTGCGTTGTGGGAATGTAAGATAACAGTCTTCCCAGCGACGGCTTCAGACGTGTATGCAAGTGGAGAGTTGGTGAGGTGATATCCATCTACTACGATCCCATTACGTTCGCCACCAAGGACATAGGTGGAGGAGTCCAGATTCGCGGCGATTTTCCCACCAGCAGCTAAGTCGGCGACGGGTACGACATAGCGCGCACCATGCTTGAGTGCCGCTGCAATCGTGGCCGCAGAGCGTAATGCATCGAGCACCACCACAGTCCGACCACGAACATCCGCTTCCCGAATCGATGCACCCGTGAGGAAAACTTCTTCTATCATTTTGGAGCAGAACCTGAATGGGGCAGCACTCGTAACGGCCACATATTCTTTACCGGTAGTCGTTGCGCCTTAGTTAAAAGATTGGATCCCGCTCGACCTGTACAGTTAACCAAAGTAGAATCAGAATGTGAATCGCGAGTTGCTAGGGTGAAGTTAAGCTTTATGGAAAGGTGGTTTGGTTACGGTTGCAGGCAAGGCTTTCTTTCGGGCTTGCATAAAAACGGTTTGCCCCGGTTTCGTGTAGGTGGGATCATTGGTGACGAATCCCAGCCCGATGCCTTTGTTAAGTACGGGTGACTGACTCCCGCTTGTCACCGTACCGATGCGGTGGCCATCTGCATCAAGGATAGAGTAGCCGTGGCGTGGAATACCGCGCACATCCATGACGAAGCCGACGAGTTTGCGTTGGAGTCCTGCAGCTTTGGTCGCAAGCAAGGCGTCCCGGCCTATGAAATCGTCGATTTTGAGTTTCGTCACCCAGCCAAGCCCAGCTTCGAGCGGGTTGGTGTTGTCATCAAGCTCATTGCCGTAGAGGCAGTAGCCCGCTTCGAGCCGGAGCGTATCGCGTGCACCGAGTCCTGCAGGCTTTAATCCAAATGATTGTCCTGTTTCCATGAGCGCAGCCCAAAGCGCACCCACCCGATCGGCATCGATATAAAGCTCTAAGCCAGGTTCACCTGTGTAGCCCGTGCGCGATACGATGGCAGTCTCTGCATCGAAAAACGAACCCGAAGGCAGGTGCTCGAAGTGATAGTAGGCGAGGTCTACGGGCTTCCCAGTTAGCTGCTCGAAGATGGCAAAGGCATTCGGCCCCTGAAGCGCAAGCAAGCCCAATTTGTCCGACACATCTTCGAGTTCTGCGCCCATTGGATTGTTCGCGCGCATCCACGCAACATCTTTGTCGATGTTGGAAGCGTTGATGACGAGCAGGTACGTTTCTGCATCGATGCGGTAGACCAAAAGGTCGTCGATGGCCGTGCCATCCGGGCGACACATCACAGCGTAGAGGGCCTTGCCATCGTAGAGCTTGCTCACATCATTGGTGACGAGGTTTTGCACAAAAGCAAAGGCTTGTGGGCCGTGCACAAACACTTCTCCCATGTGACTGACGTCAAAAAGCCCCGCTGCTTCACGGACGGCCATGTGCTCATCGATGATACCCGAATATTGAATGGGCATATCGAAGCCGCCGAAGGAAATCATGCGGGCACCCAATGCTACGTGTTGGGCATGCAACGGCGTTTTTTTGTCAGGGGAAGACATGGCCATGGGATGAACTGAGGTTAAGTCGATGGGCTGTGAAGTATACAGCGAGCTACAAGGCTGCGCAACAACCAGTTTCAGTTAGATACGTGATATCGCAGGAGGTTCATGGGCGTGGCATCGAGGTTAATCACATGCGCATAACGGAGCTAGAGTCGGAATGCTGTGAACGCTGCTTGTTGTAGACTGCCCATTGCTGATTCTGCCTCTCTTGACGTAGCGAAACCCAACCGAAACGTTCCGCCTGTGCCTTCGCGCATTTTTAGCAACTCCATGTCCTTGATGTCATGCCCTTGGCGAAACAACGTGTCGATAATGCTGTGCAGTGCACCCGGTCGGTCTTCGATATAGACATAAACATCCGAGAGGGGATGGAGGAAACCTTTTGTGTTGGCCGGAATGGTTTCGCGCGCCGTCCGCGCCGTTTGAAAAGCCGTCCGCAGCCCGATAAACTGCTCGGCTTCGAGGGCCGTTCGCATCTCGGCTAGCTCCGCTTCAAGCTGACTCAGCATATCGACGATGGCAGTACGGTTGGTGCGT
>CAYYHN010000201.1:0-7279 GCA_964471245.1 uncultured Rhodothermaceae bacterium
GCGATAGGAGTCAAGCGAGCGGCAGTGGGCAGGTGATTCCGTGGGGCATCGAGCGTGTGGGAGCCACCGAGAGCTGGGCGGCTTCCGGCGATGGCGCCGGGAGTGTTGGTGGCGTGGACATTTACGTGCTCGATACCGGTATTCGTGATGACGACCTCACTGTAGGGTCGAAGGTTCAATTCGTCAACACACCAACAGATCGTGATGAAGACGGTCATGGCATCCATGTGGCAGCCACGATTGCAGCCAACGATAACACGAAGCAGGTGGTCGGTGTGGCTCCGGGCGCAATCGTGCACGGGCTGAAGGTGTTGGATGACAACGGCGAGACGGACATCTCGAACGTGGTGGCGGCCCTGGAGTACGTGGTCGGCCGCAAGCAGCAGAATCCGAACCAGCCGGTGGTGGTGAACCTGAGCTTCGGCGCGGATGTGGGCACGACGGCGTACACGGCGTTGGACACGGCGGTGGATGCGGCTGTGGCCGCAGGCATCGTGGTGGTGGTGTCGGCGGGCAACGAGGGGATTGATGCGAGCACGGTGACGCCAGCGCACGCGGCCGGCGCGATCACAGTGGGCGCGTACGATGTGTTCAATCGTTTTGCGCCGTTCTCAAACTACGGACCGTCGGTGGACATTTTGGCACCGGGTGTGGATGTGTTGTCGCTGGCATTAGACATAGACGGTAAGGTGAAGCGTTTCCTGAGCAGCGGTACATCGATGGCGGCTCCGCACGTGGCGGGAGCGGCGGCATTGTTCCTGTCGCAGAACCCGACGGCGACGCCAGCGCAGGTGAAGGCGGCGTTGTTGGCGACGGCGAAGGCGGACGTGCATGGTCAGCCGGCCGGTACGACGAATCTCGGTGTGTGGGTTGGCGAGGAGCTTGAGAAGATCGAAGTCCCACCCTTCTTCCAATATACTGTGACAGCAGCAGGCAGCCTTGATCTGGGCAATGACGTAACGATTGGTGTGGAGGGCGACGCCTTGCGTAACGCGAACCTCTTTGCCAATGGGAGCATTTCGACAAGTGGGACGGGTTCGGTCGTCGAAGGATTTGGCTATCAGGGCTCGAAGAAATTCCCTGATGCTGCCGTGTTCCAGCCGAACTACAATCCCACAAACCTAGCCTCGATCCAACAAGTCAGTTGGATGCCTGTACCTGCGTTTAGCCCTGTCGCGTATCAACATCTTGCGACACGACCTTACGATGGTCAAATGGCGCTATCTGGCGATTATGAGCTAGGCACCCGCGAAAACCCAGCCATCTGGTACATCGATGGAGCCGTGTCAACGACCGGTCCGGTGCGCTTCTCTGGTTACGGTATTCTGATTGTGAACGGTAGCTTCCAAGTGCGTCACCCCATTACAACAGATGCCACAGCCGACGAAACCACGCTGGGGATTTACATGAGCGGTACGATGGCCTTACAGTCGGATAACATTACCCTCGATGCCCAGATCCTTATCAACGGTGGGATCGCTGTGCAGTCGAAAGGCTCTCAGATTCGTGGATCCATCGCAACCACCGGCTCGATTGCGCTAAACGGTGTTGAGTTGTATCACCGGCCAGCCTCTGCTGCCCTCACCGAGCCTATCTGGCCCATGGCAGCCCAGTAGCTAGGCCAGCTTAGTGTATTCTCCCCTATAGAGGCCCGGTGTTGCGCGTGCGACGCCGGGCCTCTGTTGATTTTAGCTTTGCATGTCGGCGGCTACGCGCTCCACCTCGCGCCAGGCGCGCAGCAAGTTGCCGCTCCAGAGCTTGCCGATCTCTTCCTCCGAATAGCCACGACGCACGAGTTCGAGCGTCACGTTGAACGTCTCGCTGGCGTCGTCCCAACCTACGATGCCGCCGCCGCCGTCGAAGTCGGAACTGATGCCAACGTGATCGATGCCGATGAGGTTGACGGCGTAGTCGATGTGGTCCACAAAGTCGGCGACGCTGGGGCGCGGCCATTGGGTGTCGATATCGGCCATGCGTTCGCGGTACACCGCACGGGTCGAGTCGCTCATCGCGCGAAACGCATCCCGGCTGACGACGCCCATCTCGTGCCGCAGCGCATTGCGGGCCGCCACCTTCTCTACGGGGTCTGTCTTGACGAAGGCCGCGAGGGCGACGATGTTCATCACGCCGCCTGTTTCTGCCAAGGCGCGCATTGCTTCATCGTCCATGTTGCGCGCGTGCTCGTTGAGCGCATGCGTGCTCGAATGCGACGCGATCACCGGAGCCGCCGACAGCCGCGACGCTTCGATGGCGGCTTGCTTCGAGATGTGCGACACGTCGACCATCATGCCCAGCCGGTTCATCTCGCGGATGACCTCTTCGCCAAACGCACTGATGCCGTCATGTTCGGTGGCACCATCGCCGAATTCGGGGCGCGGGTTGGCCGAGTCGGAGATGTCGTTGTGCCCGTTGTGGGCGAGCGTCATGTAGCGTGCGCCGAGTTCGTGGTACGTTTCGATGAGCGACAGGTCGGTGCCAATGACGTAGCCGTTCTCAATGCCAATGCACGCGACGAGCTTGCCCTCGGCGTAGATACGTTCCACGTCGTCGGCCGTGTAGGCGAGTTCGATCTGGTCCGGGTACATCTCGTAGGTCATCCTGCGGATCGCGTTGAACTTAGTCATTGCGCCTTCTTTGGCAGTAGCATAGTTCTCCGGCGTCCGCTCCGTCTGCCCGACGTAGACGATGAAGAAACCCACATCAAGGCCGCCTTCGCGCATCTTGGGCAGATCGACTTGCCGATTTGGGTCCCGCACGCCGGGGTCCACTTCGGGCGTCGCGAAGGTGTAGGGGATGTCGTCGTGTGTGTCGAGGGTGAGCACACGTTCGTGGATGCCGCGTGCCCGTTCGACGAGCGCAGGGTCGTCGGCTGGAGCGGTATCTGAGGGTGCATCGGTGGCCTCTGTGCAAGCGGCCGTGAAGAGAAGGAGCAGAGCAGCGAAGAAGAGGCGCATGGGAGGTTGAGGGATAGGAGTGTGGGAGGCTGGGGATGTGGTAGGGTTCATCCCGTGGAGCATGTACGGCTCGTAAGGTCCTTGGTGGCAAAACAAGCGTTCAGTCATCGCTCTCAAGTTATCCGATGGCGTGTGCAGGTTCAAGCGTGCGTGTAGGCGTTTCATGACGTGTACATGCCGCTCGGTTCTTGTATTGCATTTTTGTGACGGGTGCAGTAGTCATACAAGCCCCTTTGTGGTCTACAGTTGCGACAAGGTTGGAAAAGGGCGGCCCGCTAGGTGGTGGGGTCCGGAGCTTGGACGAGGCGGACCGGGCCGTCCTTTTCTGCTGTCAATGAACCCCTGCTGCCCATGCCGCTTGCGACCGATACGATAGACGACCTCTGCCACCGCTTGGTGGTCTCCGATGTGCGTGCCTTCGAACACGTGTTTCACCACATGCGCGGGCACTTGCTGCGCTACGTGCGCTCGGTGGTGGGCGGCGAGGCCACGGCCCACGACCTCGTGCAAGATGTGTTCGTCTCGCTTTGGGGCTTGCGCGAAACGCTTGACCCCACGAAGTCGCTGCAAGCCTACCTCTACCGTATGGCGCGCAACCGGGCCTACCGCCACCTGCGCGACACACGGACGCACGCCGAGAAGCACCAGCAGATCCTGCAAGAAGCCACCCAAGCCATGCGCTTGGCCGACCGCGCCGATGGAGCGGTGGACCAAGAGCAGTTGGCCGGGCACTTGCAGGCATGGATCGCCGACCTTCCAGAGCGCCAGCGTGAGGCGCTGCTGCTGAGCCGGATGCACCAACTTAGTCACCGCGAGATCGCCGCCATCATGGAGGTCTCGCCACGAACGGTAAACAATCACATTATACGTGCGCTGGACCACCTTCGGGAACGGCTGGCCGCGTATGAGCAGGTTTGAGATACACGATGCAACAGCAACCTCGGCTTCCACAGGAGGTGCAAGACGCCCTCACGGAACATACGCCGGACGACCGGGCTGCGCTCGAACGCGTTTGGAGCGCGCTCGGCACCTTGCCGCAAGAATCCCATGGCGCACCCGATGATGCGACCGCATGGGCTGACATGCAAGCGCGCTTAGGGCTGCAAGACGCCGCGCCGTCTACACCCATGCGGGTACCAACACGCGCCCCGCGCGCCGACCGACGTGCACAGCGCCGCACACCGCAGCGCGGCCTTCGGCTCGTGCGTTGGAGCCCCGTGGCATTCGCGGCTGTTTTTGCACTTTTCGCCATCTGGTGGCAGCAGCCCATCACCGTAAACGCGCCGATGGGGGCGCAGCAACTCGTAACGTTGCCCGATGGCTCCGTCGTCGAACTCAACAGCGCATCCGAACTCACGTACCAACGCGGCTTTGCATCGCTGCCGCTGGTTGCCGCCGCCGAGCGAAGCGTACAGTTGCAGGGCGAGGCGTTCTTTCGTGTAGAGAAAGGCGAGCGTCCGTTTGTGGTCGAGACGTTCAATGGCCGCGTCGAAGTGTTGGGGACGCAGTTTAATGTGCGGGCACGTGCGGGTGCTGCTGATGCAACGACTACCGTGACCCTAGCCGAAGGCCGTGTGCAGGTGACCGATGCAGCCGCCACGCAGCCGCCTGCGTTACTCGATGCGCCGGGGCACCAAGTCGTCGTACGTGGTGAAGCAAGCGATACCGTCGGCGCTACGGCGACGGTCGACAATGCCGAGCGGCTTTGGGTGTGGCGCGCGCAAGGTTTTGCATTCGTAGATGCACCCTTGGTGGATATCGCTGCTGAACTGTCACGTCGCTTTGCCGTGCGGATTACGATAGAAGGTGGCCTAGAGCCTACGCAACGCCATACGCTGTTCCATCAGCCCGGTACGACGATCGAGCAGGTGCTGCACGACCTGTGCCTCTCGGCATCGTGCCGCTATCGAACCATCAGCCAAGGCTATGCGTTGATGCCTGGCGCGCCCAACCAGTAAGGCGTACCATCCGGCAAGTTACAGGAGCACACCATGCACATACGGCAGCACAGGACGGCATCAGGCATCGCCCTGCTTGGGCTCGCGTTCATGCTGTTCCTCGCGGTGCTACCTGCGTACGGCCAAGACACTGGTGCCACGCGTCACACGTTGGCCCTGCGTGGCGTCCCGATGACGGAAGCGCTGGAGACGCTTGTCGCTCGCACCCGCCTCGACTTGGTTTACCGTTCTGAGTTGGTTGCAGGCAAGACGGTGTTCTGCGTCGCACGCGAAGAACCTGCCGAAGCGCTGTTGCGCTGTATTCTCGAAGGTTCGGGCCTCGACTTCATTCGCTCCTCGACGGGGGCCTACGTCCTGATTATCGCCCCCGAAGCGCCACCTGCCTACGGCGTGCTTGCCGGTAGCATCGTCGACCGTGAGACAGGTGCGCCGCTGCCCTACGCCAGCGTCCTCCTCGCCGATGCCTCAACGGGCACCACCACCGATGGCGCGGGGTTCTTCAGCTTCGCCGATGTCATCTCTGGGCAGCACCGCATCTTCGTGACCTACGTCGGCTACGAGACCGCCGTCGACAGCATCTGGGTGGATCCGCAGCAGGCCGAGCGTGTGGAGATCGCGCTGGAGCCACAGGTCGTCGACATGCAGCCCGTGGTCATCGATGGCGTCGTGCAGCGGCTTCCGTCGCGGAGTCTTGGGATGGGCGAGCCTGCCATTCGTAGTGTGATGGCGCTCAGCGGCGCGGGCACGCCCGACGTGGCGCGTGGCTTGGGCCGGGTGACGGGTGTCCTCGCACGCCAGCCGCTCGCCGACCTGCACATCCAAGGAGGCTCCAGTGGTGATCACTTGACCTTGCTCGATGGCGCGCCCGTGCGGGACCCCGTCAGCCTAGGACGGCACCTGAGCGCATTCAGCCCGTTGGCCCTCCGCCGCATGACGGTGCACAAAGCGGGTTTTGGCGCGCCGCAGGGCAGCCACTTGGGCGGTGTGGTCGCTATCGAGCATGATGTCGGCGTTGGCCCGGCACCCGAAGCCGCCATCAGTACGGATCCGGTCAGCATTAATGGGAAGGCTGCCGCTCGCTTTGCACTGCCCAGCGGACGAGCAGCTGATGTAATGATTGCGGCTCGACGCAGCCTGTGGGACGTACGCCCCGCGCCAATCATCGACGACCTGCTGCACGACTGGAACACCATCGACCCCGTATTGGCCTCAGCATGGATTGGCAGCCCCGTCGAAGTGGCTCGGCTCGACATCTTTCACCAAGAGCCCGATGTCGCGTTCTCCGACCTGCACGCTGCCGCCCGCGTCCGCCTCGGCCCGTTTCGCCATCTCGACGGTTCGGTCTACCGTGCAACCAACCAGATTGCCTCGGATGTGCGCGCGCTCCACGCGATTGGCGCGCCTCCGCTGGACAATACCGCAAACGCGCCTGACCGGCACCAAATTGCGCTTACCGATGATGCCTATCGGTGGGACAACTGGGCGGGGCAACTGGGGCATGCGCGGCTACAAGGCGCACGTACTGTATGGGCGATGCAGGCACGCGGCAGCTGGCACACCTCGCAGTACCGCTATTATTCGCATTGGGCATGGCTTCCTGCCAACACACCAGCCGACGAGGTGGCCGCAGTCGCCAACAGCCTGCGCGAAGAACTCCGCGCCAGTTGGGATGGCGACGAACGCAACGACATCCGCGAACTCGCCGCCACCGCCACCATGAACTACAGCCTCGCCGTTGATCGGCAACTGGAGGTGGGGGCGACGGTGCAGCACGTACGCAGCGAATTTAACCTGGCTAACCCCTTGGTGCCGCTCTTCGCGCATACGGCAACGGCATGGGATGCCGCCGCATGGGCAAGTGGACAATGGGCTTTGGGGTTGCGCACCGTCATCGAGCCTGGCGTCCGTCTTACATGGGTACCCAATCGCTCGACCTTCTACGCGGAGCCGCGCCTGACGCTGCGCCACGACCGGGTCGCGACACCGCTGGGTGGACTTGCTGCGCGTCTCTCGGCAGGCTACTACCGCCAGTTCATCAACCAGTTTGCCCTGGCCAGTATGGGAGCCACCAGCGTCGTGCCGCAGGTCTTGTTTTGGCTCCCTACCGAAGCTGATGTCGCTCCGCCAAGCGCGTACCACCTCGCGGGCGAAGTCCTGCTCATGCCAACGTCTGTGTGGTCGGTGCGGCTTGAGGCGTACTACAAAGGCCAGCCACGGCTCTTGGTGCTCGACTATGCTGCCTTGCAAGCATTGCCGCAAGCCGATCCCGAAGCACCTCGGATGGCCCTCCAGCTTGACCAAGCCGACTTCATCACAACGGGCAAGGGCGATGCATGGGGCGGCAGCGCTCGCCTAAGCCGCGAAGGG
>CAYYHN010000202.1:0-7227 GCA_964471245.1 uncultured Rhodothermaceae bacterium
AAACTCGACGTACGTGACGGGCTTGCCCAGTGTTTGCAGTGCCTCGGCCATCGTCTGGCTTTCGACGACCGGGACGCGGCTGTCGTTGGAGCCGTGTGTGAGGAGTAAGCGGCCTTTCAGCTTGTCTGGGTGCGAAATCGGCGAGCGGTCCATCAGCTTCTCGGATTCCGTCGCCGGGTCGCCTGCTTCGAGCGTCACCCAGTCGGGGATGTTGGATTGCTCGTAGAAGCGGACGATGTCGCTGAACCCGGCGTGGCTGATACCAAAGCCCCAATCGAAGTCGGCGGCGACCCCGTTGATCTCGCCGGGGAACGTCAGAAGTCGCATAGTGGCGTAGCCGCCATGGCTGCCACCGTACGGCCCGATGCGCTCGGGCGGGATGCCGAGGTAGTCGGAAAGCCAGCGGGCAGCATAGATGATGTCGACGATCTCGTTGCCACCGAGGTCTTTATCGTTCAACGCGGCGAACTCGCGCCCGAAACCTGAACTGCCGCGTGGCGAAGGGCTGAGCACGTAGATGCCCGCTTGGTTGAGGATCTGAATCTGGTTGCTAAAGTTGTTGCCGCCGCCGTAGAACGACGTAATCATCGCGAGCGCATCTTCGGCGGGCAGCGGGTTTTCAGGGCGGTAGAGGAATGCGTGCAGCATCCGCGTTTCCCCCGTCGCCGGATCGACATCAAACGTGGGAATCTCGACGCGTTCGGCGGTGCTGTGAATGATCTGGGCTTGCAACGTTTCGGGCAAGCCCATCATCGGCGTCATCACGAACGCGCCGTCTTCTACACGGAGGCGATGGAACTCGCACGGCGCCGTGGCTGAGGTCGCCATCAGCAGTAGTTCGCCTTCGTGCGCGTCCATGATGCCGAGGTTTTGCGGAACGACTTGGTTTGCCAGCACGGCTCCGGACTGCGGATCAAGCAGCAGCAACTCGTTTTCGACCGGGCGGCGAATGATGGCGATAACGCGCTGTTCGCCAGCGACATCAATAATCTCGAAGCTGCCCAAGTCTTCCTCTAGCGCCGTGATGGGAGTCACGGCCTGTGTAGCTAGATCGTAGCGATAAAGGTTCTGGTAGCCGCTTTCGTTGGAGGCGTAGACGAAGGTATTGGCATCCAACCACGTGCGGTGTGCACTCGGGAACTGCCGCGCTTGGCTGGCATCGGTGAGCAGCACAGGCTCTGGCGCATCCGCTGTCAGGTCGACGTAGACGAGGTTGCCGTAGGTGCGGTCAGCGTCGCGCAAGGCGTTAAGGACGACGCCGTTGCCGTCGGGTTGCCAGCTTGGGCTGCCCCACGTAAGGCGCATGCCGGGCGTGTCTTGCACGATGGCGCGCTCCTCGCCTGTAGCCAAATCGAGCACGCGGAGTTCACCGAGGCGGTCGGCTTTATCGCCGAGGCGTGCGACGTACGCGACCTGCTGCTGATCGGGACTCCAGCGCCAGCCGAAGATATAGGGCACATCGGTCAGGCGGGTGAGGTCGCCGGTGCGGGAGTCGAGGCGGAAGAGGTTGATGATTTCGTCGTTCTGCTCATCGCCACTCCAGTATAGTAGGCTGTCGGCGCTACGGTAGCGCATGCCCCAGACGTTGCGCTGCGCGTAGTTGACGTCGGAGATAGCGGTGCCTTGCGCCAAGTCGAGCGTACCATCTAGGTCGATGGCGCGTAGCTCATCGGTCGCGCCGACGTGGTAGTAGAACATCTGCCCAGCTTCCAGCACGGGTGTATAGCCACGGTACGGGAACCCTTCGACGTAGGGCTTGAGGTCGATAGCCCGCTCTTTGAACGTGACGACCCGGTTGGTGTCGGCTTCGGGAGGAGTCGAGGTAGTGCAGGCAGCAAGCATGCACGCAACAAGCAGGAGCGGAGCAACGGTACGCATGGACATGACGACGCGAGGATTCGTGTAACAAACGCCACGAAACTACACTTGGACGCCAATGCGTGCAAATGTCTTAACCTAGCTCAAGTTTGGACCTACCTGTCCAAGCTTGAGGAGACGAAGAATGGAAGAGACGAAGCGTCGAAGACGGCTGGAAAAACGCCTCCACTTCGTTTCATTGCCGCCTCGTTTCATCCATGCTATCCACGTTCAGACCCTAGGGCAAAACTTGGGTTAACCTAAGGCTCCATCATCCATTGCCGCTCATCATCAACAGGTTGTGGGAGTCTGCCTACAAGCCATTTCGCACATGTTCCAGGCCGAAAATCGCGATCTGTTGCCTCGATTACCCATGCAAGATATTCTGCCGGGCCGCCATTCAGATATGGAGGAGGTGAGACGGGCATAAATACCGTTGGCAATCTCTCGTTGAGCGAAAGGTAATTCAAGACATGGCCGAGTTCCTGAACCACATGCCAAGCAAGAGGGTGGTGAAGATCAATAGTAAACTTCACCCACCAGAGTCCATTGGCAGAACCAGTCCCTATTTCTCCAACAATAGCCGGAATACGTTCTAAATATGTAGTGAGCGACCGAAAGGCACGTTCATCCATGATGATGCGAGCTACCTCAGATCAGGTCCTCATCGTCGAGGTCGAGATCTTCGTAGTCATCATCCTCGTCATCAAGGTCGAGCTCATAGTCATCGTCCTCGTCATACGTCTCGTATGAATCATCGTCTACATCGAGGTCGCTTTCTTCGTCTAGGTCATCTGCGTCATAGACCTCGTCATCTTCGTCGTAGTCCACGTCGTCGACATCATAATCCGTGTCATCGGATTCTAGGTCGTCTTCATTGTCGGCATCGCCTTCATCATCATAGTCGACATCGTCCTCGTCTTCGTAGTCCGCATCGTAGTCGGCATCACCTTCATCGTCGTAGTCATGGCCCTCATCATCAAGGTCGACGTCATCCTCGTCTTCGTCTACATCATCATAGCTCGCATCTTCGTCATCATAGTCGGCGTCGCTTTCATCATCGTAGTCGGCATCGTCTATGTCGTCGTAATCCGCATCGTCCACATTGTAGTCGGCGTCGCCTTCATCATCGTAGTCGGCATCGTCTACGTCATCATAATCCGCATCGTAGTCGACGTCGTCGATAGCAAGCACAGCCCGATCCGTGGGGAGTGCTAAAGGATGCGAAAAAAAGTCTTGCAGCATACGTATCATGCGTGCGTCTAGGATGTAGCCGATACAGGCATAGGGCGGAAATGTACGCTGGAGCAGCGCCACGAGCTAGGGGCGGCAAATATACGGTGGTTCGTTTCAGCTTCCAATGTATTGCAGCCGTACGCAGCCCCTCTTCGCAATCTTTCTAGTGTATTACCAATAGCAGGGTCGATCACATACCCAAAGGTATCTGCTTGTTTTCACTTGCTTTCTATGTAGGAGATCACGAACATGGAGCTTTCTGTTAGCCTGCTTTAGCAGCGCTTAAAATGGTTAACGGCTTTCATGTACGTAATTACTACGCGCTTCAGTCTTTAGCTTTAGACGGTTGGCTCTTGGGACTCGCTTTGCACATCGCGCCAGTCCGATTCGTAGCGCTAAGCCATTCACTTGTTGCTTTCCCCTGCCCATCATTCATTCTATCACGCAGTTATGACGATGCTATTGCTTGCGTTCACCATGCTCATGAGCGTACTGACGCCCCCTGAGCTTGTCGTGTCGCCCGCTACCTTGACCTTCGAAGTCGGAGAGACCTACACGATGACGGCCACGTTGACCAATGCTGAAGGTGAGGCGGTCACGGATGCCGACATCCGCTGGTTCTCTTCGGATCGTGGTGTCGTGCAAATTGACCGAGAAACCGGCGTGGCCGAAGCTATTGCGCCGGGTAATGCCCGCGTTATTGCCCTCACCTTCTTGGATGGCACTCGCCTGACAGCAGAAGCCAGCCTTACGGTGCCCGACCTGCCGCCAGCCGTCGTGGAGGCCAGTCTGCATACGGATCAACTCCGTGCAGGCACCAGCGCTCCGCTCAAACTACACGTCGCCGACCGCCGTGGCGAAGCGCTGCCTCATACGCTGCTGTCCTTTCAGACCAGCGATGCATCCGTTGCGACTGTCGACGGCGCGGGGCGCGTTGCGGCTCTCCAGCCCGGCTCGGCCAATATTCGCGTTCAGGCTGGCGATGTGGAAACTGTCGTTTCCGTCTCGGTTGAGGCCAATGACATCCAAGCCTATGAGCTGGTCGCCAACACCGATGCGCTACCAATCGAGGTACGCACTGGCGACGTGGTGCGCTTCCACGTGGAAGGCGTGACGGCAAGCGGCACACGTGTCGATGACCTCATGCCCGGCTGGGCCGTGGGGCCTCGTGGCGCATCCGTCGATGAAGACGGCGCAGACGGCGTCTTCGTAGCCGACACGCCAGGCACCTACCGTGTGACGGCGCTCATCGGGCCGGAGAATACGCAGACGGCTATCGTGAACGTGACGCCACGCACGTACAATGCGACGCTGACCAAAGTAGGACGCGGTCCCATCGCGGGGCACAACTCAGCCGATACGTGGGTCTTTGAAGGCGTCGACGGGCGCGACTACGCCTACATTGGCACGTTCATGCACGACTGGATGATGGCATGGGACGTGACGGACCCGACAAACCCGGTCCTGACGGACTCCATCCAAGTGGATGCACGCCGCATCAACGACGTAAAGATCCACCCGAACAACCGTATCGCCATCATCACCCGCGAAGGTGCATCAAGCCGCCGCAATGGCATTGTCCTGCTCGACCTCAGCGAACCCGCTCATCCAACGATTCTCTCTGAATACACCGACACCGTGACGGGCGGCGTACACAACGTCTGGATCGTCGGCGAGGAAGACATCGTCTACGCCGTACACAACGGCACGAGCGACGTGCACATTATCGACATCGCCGACCCGGAGAATCCGAAAGAGATCGGGCGCTGGGGCCTCGACAAAGACTACGGCAAGACGCTGCATGATGTGATTGTGCAAGACGGCTACGCCTACCTCTCCTACTGGGACGACGGCGTCATCACTCTCGACGCTGGAGCCGGTACACACGGCGGTACGCTTCGGGAGCCTACTTTTGTCAGTCAATACAAGTACCCGATCGGGCACACCCACACGGCTTGGCGCGACGGCCGCTACCTGTTCGTCGGTGATGAGATCTTCCCCAGCGACTGGGACAAGGATTCGCCCATCGAGGCACGCGGCTACATCCACGTGCTCGACATGACGGATATGGACAACCCCGTGGAAGTTGCCAAGTACGAAGTACCTGAAGCTGGTGCGCACAATGTATGGGTCGAGGACGACAAGCTGTACGTGGGCTACTACCAAGGCGGCCTGCGCGTCGTCGACATCTCGGGCGAACTACGCGGCGACCTCTACCAGCAAGGTCGCGAAATGGCCGCACTTCGTACGACGGATGCGGATACTGTAGTGCCCAACTGGCCGTTCACATTCAGTGCACAGATCTTCAAGGGCCTCATCTACAGCGCCGACTTCAACTCCGGCCTCTGGATCACCCGCCTCGACGAAGATCCGATCACGCCGTAAATCGGCTTACAGTCTACCTGAACCAAAGCGCTCCTGTGCGCAGCGACTGGCCCAATTGGGTTTGGGTTGCTGCGCACAGGAGCGCTTTGTTGTAAAGAGGGGCTGTGCTTCGCGTCTTTCCGCAAAAGTGGACTCTGACGCTTTTGCTAAAAGCCGTGGACCGCAGCGAAAGGGTTACAGAGATACAACTCGAAAAACGCCAAGATCGAGTCGGCAACTCGGACGCGATGATTATGACCGTGGAAGACATGAACCGAAGACGTCTCAGCGCTTTCCCACTCTAGCACGTGAAGATGCGAATCGATTAGAAAATCACCGAAGAAGAGTTCAGCAGGCTCGGCCTCTGCTATCAAACGCTCTGGCGTCCACAGCGACCAATATTCATCGTCGGTTTCGCCCTCAGCCATACCGCCTGTCAAGGCGTAGAGTTGACGAAGGTCTAAAGAGATACGATCCTGAACAGGAGCAAAAAGCTGGTCAACCTCTTGGTCTGCCAAGGGCGGAAGAAGAGAGATGCCCTGTTGGCGCCATAGCTGAGTAACAGCCAAGATGGGATCTGTTGCAGCAGCTTGATGCACGAAAAATATGTCGAGGTTCTGCGTGCTAAGCCGCAGCGAGTACCGTCTGCGAACTCGACAGCCAGAATGTCGCGAGATTGGCGAGGCTGGTCAAGAACGTTTCTACCTCTTCATCATTCGGGATGATACCATTTACCCGCATACGGTAGCAGGTGTGCACAGCAGCCGGACTTAGGTCACTCGCCGTAATGACAACCGGAATAGTCATTAGTGTGGGGTCGGACTTTAGTGCAGCGAGCAAGTCGTAGCTCGCCTCATCATGGCCATAAAGGCTCAACAGCACGAGATCGCACCCCTGCATTGCTGCTTGTTCCCGCACTACATCGAACGCCTCAGACCCCTCCTTAACATACTGCACATCAATAGGCATTGGACAGCGCGCAAGTGCATTGCGTGTTCGAAGCGCATGATCCGCATCGCGGTCAATCAGTACGACTGAACACGACGCTTTCGCTGGCTGGGGTTCCATGTAATGGTGGGGCTTTATCGTGGGAACTGGTGCACCTGCATGTGAGAACGGTACAGGCGCGCAGCAAGTCGTTAGGAAGGTAGGGCTTGGAAAAACCGAATTCAAGGAAAGCACACAAAAGAGGAAATTTCCCTACGCTCGTTGCTTTAATTGGTTTCTTCCTCGTCCTCACTGCCGCCAATCGCGTCACGCATGCGTGTATCAGCCTCAATATTGCGGAAACGGTAGTGATCCATGACGCCAAGATTGCCCGTGCGGAAGGCTTCGGCTAGTGCAAGCGGCACTTCAGCCTCGGCCGCAACGACTTTGGCACGCTGTTCTTGCACTACGGCACGCATCTCCTGCTCGCGCGCAATAGCTGCCGCACGGCGCTCTTCAGCCTTTGCCCGTGCCACCTTCAGGTCCGCCTCAGCTTGGTCGGTTTGCAGCTTCGCCCCGATATTTTCGCCTACATCCACGTCGGCAATATCGATGGAGAGAATCTCGTATGCCGTACCTGCATCTAGGCCTTTGGAGAGCACTACCTTGGATATAGAGTCCGGATTTTCGAGCACTTCCTTATGGCTATTGGCTGAACCGATGGTCGAGACGATGCCTTCGCCAACACGAGCCGTGATCGTCTTCTCGCCAGCACCACCGACCAAGCGATCTATGTTGGTACGCACCGTTACAAGGGCCTTAGCCCTGACTTGGATACCATCC
>CAYYHN010000203.1:0-7212 GCA_964471245.1 uncultured Rhodothermaceae bacterium
TGCCTTTCAGTTTCGTCAGATTTATCTCACGATGGACTTCTCGCTGAGCAGTCGCTGGACGGCACGTCTCCGCCACGAGATGAGTTCGCCGGGCAATTTCACATCAGCGGAAAAGCTCAATCCCGGTTTTGAAGATGCTTATGCAAAATGGGACAATGGTCGTCAGGTGGTTACGCTTGGTCTTACGGAGACCCCTACATGGGGCAAAGTAGAGCCGGTGTGGGGGTATCGAGCCGTCGAAAAAACGCTGCTGGACCTCCATGGTATCGGCTCTGCACGTGACATTGGCGTCACCTTGAACGGGGTGCTGGGGAAATTCTTCTCATATCACTTCATGGTTGCCAATGGGAATGCAGTCCTGTCGGAGACCGATGCCGGTAAGAAGGTGTTTGCCTCCTTTGCCTTTGTGCCAGCTAAGGCGGTGCTCATGGAATTCTATGGTGATTATGATAACCGCCCTGGTGCAAACGACCAGTATACCTTGCAAGGTTTCTTGGCTTTCCAGCGTGAGTTTGGACGCATGGGTATACAGTATGTCTATCAGCAGCGTGCCGTTGCTGCTGGGCCTGATGTCACCTTGCGCGGCCTTTCGGTATTTGGAGCGCTTACACTCACCGAAAACATGAATGGCTATGTCCGTGTGGATCGCCTGTTCGATCCCAACCCCAATGGAGCCGGAATTCCTTACCTGCCTTTTGATGCCAATGCTAAGTCAACTTTGCTCATTAGCGGGCTTGACTTCACCGTGCACGAACAGGTAAGTCTCTTGCCCAATGCAGAGGTTGTCTTCTACGATGCCGTTGATGGGGTCCAGCCCAAGGCCGACATCATTCCACGCATGTCGTTCTTGTTCACGTTTTAGTATTGGCTCCAACGGCGCAGCGCGCACCGCATCAAGCACCCAATTCGGCGCATAACCCCGTTAGCTCTCGCCATCATCGAGTGCCTGATACACGAGGCGTTGAAAGTCTGTGTAAAAGGCTTGTGTCCGGAAGTCTCTCAACTGCGTCATGATCAACCCGATGAGTTGCTCCGTTGGGTCGATCCAAAAGTACGTGTTGGCTGCTCCGACCCACCAGTAGGTGCCCGGCGAGAGCATCTGGCCGTGTGTGGCTTGACTTGGGTCCCGCATGACGGCTACACCAAGGCCAAACGTATAACCGGGGCCGGGGAAGGGCAATGGCCCAACCCGCAGCGGCAAGACCTCATCGGCGACCTGCGGCTTGTTGAGCAGCGCCACCGTCTCGGGTTGGAGCAGCCGCACGCCTTCGAGTGCCCCGCCGTTGAGCAGCATCTGAGCAAAGCGAAGGTAGTCGCTTGCCGTCCCGACGAGTCCCGTGCCGCCGCGATGCGGTTGGTCGGGATTCAAGTAGGGATTATCCAGCGGCGATTCCAAGAGGGCGAGAACGCGTGTGCCATTCTCCTCCTTGAAATAGTATTTCGCTGCGAGTCGCGTACGGCGATCGTCCGTCACGTAGTAGTCCGTGTCGACCATGCCCAAGGGCTGAAAGATGCGCGTGTGCAGAAAGTCTCGGAAGGACTGCCCAGCAACAACTTCAACAATGGCAGCAGCTACATCAGTGGAATAGCCATAGGCCCATTGCGTGCCCGGTTCGAAGCCGAGCGGGAGCCCTCCGAGCGCGTCGACGAGGTCGCGGTTGGTAGCAAAAGGGCCTTCGAGGGCCGAAAAGTACAGGTTAGCTAAAGGAGCCGCTGCAAAGTTGGGGTCGATGAGTCCCGATGTATGCGTCAGCATATCGCGTACAGTGACGGCACGCGCGGGCTTTTGGTAGCGTAGCCGTCCGCTCTTGGTCGGCTGCGCCACTTTCTGCTTGGCGAAAGATGGCAGATACTGCGCCACCGGGGCATCGAGGCTAAGCTTGCCCTCCTCGACCAGCAACAGGACAGCCACGCTCGTGATGGGCTTCGTCATCGAATGCCAGCGAAAGAGGGTCTGCTCGCCGATCCGCACATGCCCCTCGCGGTCAGCCCAACCTTGCATGCTGACGTGGGCAACTGCTCCGTTACGCGCTACCATCGCCAAAAACCCTGGTGCAGCTCCTCGGTCGACGTAGCCTTGCAACGTCGTGTCGATTTGTGCCAAGGTTGCAGCGGACATACCAACGGAGGCCGGATCCGTTGCGTGAAGCGCTTGGCTCCATACGCCTCTCGGCACCATGAGCAGGAAGGCGAACAAGAGAACGATAGGCGCAAGGTGCGGAGATGCAGTGCGAGGAAGTACCATGCGTTTCGTGCGTTTCGGTTTATAGATTTTAATTTAGAGCAATCGCTCTTTATTTTATGTAAGATACAGAGCGGTTGCTCTTTTATTTGCTCAAAAAAGAACTAACCTAGGGTAGAAATGGCTACCTCGACGATGTCGTCGATGGTTTCTGCGGGTGCGCCTGCTTTGCCCAGCACAATCAGGCCTTGCGACGTACCCACCAGAAAACGCGCCAGCGCTTCGGTGTTGGCGTCTTCTCGTATGCTTCCATCAGCTACAGCGCGTTCGAGTGCAGTCTTGAGCAGGGTTTCGAATTTTTGGAAGTGCGTTTGGGCAATGGAAGCAACGGCTTCATCGCGTGCGCCCAACTCGGCGACGGTGTTGTTCATGAAGCAGCCCTGAAACGCGGGCGTAGTCACGTGCGTGCCCCAAAGGCGAACCAAGCGTTGCAGGTTAGCAAGCGGCGTATCCGATGCTTCGAGGACGGTGCGCGTGCGTTCGAGCGTCTCGTGGTCGTAGCGCCGGAGGGCTTGGAGAAACAGATCGTGTTTGTTGCCGAATGTGTTGTAGAGGCTCTGCCAACTGACGCCCATCGTTTTGACGAGATCGCGCGTGTTGGTGGCAGCGTAGCCTTGTGCCCAGAACAAATCTAGGGCTTTGCTCAGTGCAGTATCGGGGTCAAACGTCCTAGGGCGACCGGCCATAGCGCATCAACAAATGGGATTTATGTTATGACAGACAAGGTACGTCATGCGTATGCAACGTACGTGCCACCAGAAGATGTCTGCTAGGACGTCAACGCTCAGTTCGATGCAGGCGCTGTGGTGTCGGCAGGGGCGCGGTAGCCCGGGGCTGGGCTGGGCGCTGGTGGCGGCGTCGACTGGGCGGCGCGGACGCTGTCTTCCATGCGTTGGATGCGGTCCACCCGCGCTTGTGTGGCCGGGTCGTTCGCCATATCGACGACGAGGTACATGCTGCCCACGGCGATGGTGACGGCAAGGACCAGCAGAAACGTGATAAAGAGGCGCGAGGCAGTTTTGCCTAGCGGGCGGATGTCGGGGCGTTTGGGATGTGGCGTGGCCATGGGCAAATGCTGCTGAGCCTGGTATGGATGGACGCTATGAACGCGGCATCCATCGATTGGTGCGCCGAGCGGCTTGGATAAATGACGAAAATGCTGTCCGTTTTCCTTGGATGGCGCTACCTTGCGTGCGTTCACGATGTGTCTGTAGCCTTGCACCACGTTTGCATGCCTCAACCTCTCCATGTTGCCTTCCAAGGCGAGATCGGCGCGTACAGCGAAGAAGCTGCCCTCGCGTTGTTTCCCAACGCCCAACTCGTTCCGTGCCCCTCCTTTCGTGCCGTCTTTGATGCTGTGACGAACGGCACGGCCGACCGCGCTGCTGTACCCATCGAGAACTCGCTGTTTGGGAGCGTGCACATCAACTACGATCTGCTGCGCGAATTCAACTTGGTGATCACAGGCGAACTGAACCTACGTATCCGCCATCACCTGATGGTCCTGCCTGGCGTCCAGCCCGCCGACGTGCGCCGCGTCATCTCCCATCCGCAGGCGCTGGGCCAGTGCGACGAGTACGTGCGCAGCCACTTCCCTAAAGCCGCCATCGAACCCGTCTATGATACCGCTGGCGCAGCCAAGATGGTAGCGCACGAGGGCTGGCGCGACACGGCGGCCATTGCCAGCGTGCGAGCCGCCGCCGAGTACCAACTCGACGTGCTGGCGGCAAGCATCGAGACGAACCAGCAGAACTACACGCGCTTTCTCTCCTTGGTGCGGCGCGCCGAGGCAGAGGCGATACAGCCCACCGCCGAAACGCCCCAGAAGACCTCCATCGTCTACGCTATGCGCGCCAACGTGCCCGGGGCACTCTTCAAAAGCCTTGCTGTATTTGCGTTGCGTGACCTCGACCTGTTCAAGATCGAAAGCCGTCCCCGCATCGGCAGTCCCGGTAGCTACCTCTTCTACCTCGACCTCGCAGGCTCCACCGCCGACGAACCTGTCCAACGCGCCTTAGACCATCTCGGCGAAATCACAGCGTCACTGAAAGTACTGGGCTCTTATGAACATGGGCAGACAGTAGGGTAGTGATGAAAACGGTTATTCTCACAGGCGCATCCAGCGGGATTGGCGCTGCCACGGTGCCGGTATTGGTGGAGCAAGGCTATCGGGTCGTCATGGTTGCCCGGAGTGGGAAAAAGCTGGCCGCGCTGGCTAATGCCATCGGTCCGGCAGCAGTGGTCGTGGCATGCGATGCAGGCGATGGGGACGCCGTCTTGGAGATGGCTGCTCGCATTCAGCACGATTACGGTGCGCCGGGTGTCATCATCAACAGTGCAGGTGCTGGGCAGTGGAAGTGGATTGAGGAGACGACGCCCGCAGAGGCTGAGGCGATGATGCGTGCGCCCTACCACGCGGCGTTCAATATGACGCATGCGTTTATGCCGGGGATGCTGAAGGAGCGGCGCGGACTGATTGTGCACGTCAACTCGCCTGTGGCACTGATGCCGTGGCCCGGTGCGACGGGTTATGCGGCCACGCGTTGGGCCTTGCGCGGCCTGCACGAATCGCTGGATGTTGGGCTGAAAGGTACCGGCATACGTAGCTGCCACGTGGTGTTCGGCCATGTCGAGAGCCCATACTTCGACCACAACCCCGGTGCTTTAGCGCGCATGCCACGCATTTCCAAGACCATCCGAACACTCACGCCCGAAGAGTGCGCCACGATCTTAGCGGATGTGTTGAAGCGACCGCGTCGCGAAGTCATTCATCCGTTCATGCTACGACTTTATGCGTGGAATCATGTGCTCTTCCCATGGTCGACGCGCTGGCTTGTGCGGCGTACGGGTGCGCGACGATAAAGGGAATGCGGTTTGCCGTATCTTCGGCACTACGCCCCTTTGCCCAAAAACTGCCCCGAAACGATGATCCCGTACAGCGTGCGCGAAGGCCTTGCCGGATTCCGGCGGGCAAAATTTGCCTCATTTGCTGCAACCAGTGCTATGGCCGTGGCGCTGGTGCTAATAGGTCTGTTTGCGCTGGTCAGCTTCGAGGCGCAGCAAGTGGCCGACTGGCTCCGGCAGCGTGTGGGCGAAGTCGAGCTCTTCCTCGCCGATGCCGAACCGCATCAGTACGACGTGCTCTACGAGCGTGCCCGTGCCACACCCGGCGTCGTGGATGCGATCTTCATTGACAAAGAAGAAGCCCAGCGCATCTTCCGCGAAGAGTTTGGCGAAGAGGCTGAGTTGTTTAATGACGTATTCCTGCCCGCCTCCATCAAAGTGCGGGTTGAACCCGACTACGTCAATGCTGACAGTCTCGCCTCATTGGCTGCTGAGTTTGGTTCATGGAATCGGGTGACGGAGGTTGTCTTCAACGAGTCGATCCTCGCAAAAGTCCAGCAGAACCTGCGGCTGCTCACGATCCTCGGCCTTGTGCTAGGCACTTTGGTTGTGCTGGCGTCCATCTTCCTCGTCGCCAATACCATTCGCCTGACGATTTACGCACGCCGCTTATTGATCCGTACCATGAAATTGGTGGGCGCTACCGATGCGTTTGTGCGTCGCCCCTTCTTGGTAGAGGGGATGATGCAAGGCTTTGTCGCGGGTGTCATGGCTGCCTTTGTGGTGTATGGATTGTATGCGTTGATGGCAAGCAGTATTGCGCAGTTTGCGAACGAATCGCCATGGCCACTCGTCATACTCTGCGTGGGTGTCTGCATGATCGGCATCCTGCTTGGCTGGCTCGGTTCGTACTTTTCGGTGCGCCGCTTCATCCGTAGCGTGGCGCTGCACTAGCAAGATTCCGATATTGACATGGCATTCTGAGTTTTCCAGTATCCACTTGTGTCAAAATCTGCGTTACTCTCGCTTTTCGCGTTACTCCTGACGCTCGGTTGCCAACCCGCGCCGGATATGGATGGCACAGCGGCGATGGTAGCGCGGTTGGATAGCATTGCGGCGTGGCACGAAGCCAACCCACGGGCGAATGCGCATGTCAACAAGGCGCGGGTGGCGGCCTTGCAACAGGTGACGCCACCTAGCGACCTGCGGAGCCACATCCAATACCACGCGACGCTCGGCGAAGAATACCTGCGTGCGGGCTACAACGGCGACGCTATCCACACCTTCGTGGCCATCCTCGACACGCTGGCCGCGCATCCGGCGTTGTTCTCGGAAAACTACGCCTTGGCCGTGCGCGACTACTTGGCGATTAGCTACTTGCGCAAGGGCGAACTCGACAACTGCCTGACGAACCCCAGCATCGACCGCTGCCTCCTGCCGATCACAGACGAGGGCGTCCACACCGACCGCAGTGGTTCAGAGCAGGCGGTGGCGCAGTATGAACAGCTTCTTGCCGCTGACCCCGCTGACCTCAACAGCCGTTGGTTGCTCAACATCGCACACATGACGCTTGGGCAGTTTCCCGCACACGTGCCCGCTACGCACCGCCTGCCGCCGCCGATGTTTACCTCTGAAACCGACTTCCCGCGCTTCCGCGACATCTCGTCGGGGCTTGGCCTAGATGTGATGGGCCTCTCTGGCGGCGTGTCGATGGAGGACTTTACCGGCGATGGGCATCTCGACCTGCTGATGTCGTCATGGGGGTTGCGCGATCCGTTGCACTTCTTTGTCAATGGCGGCGACGGCACGTTCAAAGACATGACGGAAACCGCTGGGTTGGCGGGCCTTACCGGCGGCCTCAACATGGTGCACGCCGACTACGATAACGATGGCGATGTCGACGTGCTGATCTTGCGCGGCGCGTGGTTGGCGCAGGGCGTGCCCAATTCGCTCCTCCGCAACAACGGCAATGGCACCTTCAGCGACGTGACCGAGGCCGCCGGGCTGCTGTCCTTCCATCCGACCCACTCTGCCGCGTGGGCCGACTATAACAGCGACGGCTGGCTCGACGTTTACATTGGCAATGAGAGCAACCGCGAGGCCGGGCCGCATCCATCCGAGCTCTA
>CAYYHN010000204.1:0-7211 GCA_964471245.1 uncultured Rhodothermaceae bacterium
CGCCCCCGTGCAGGTACGCACCAGCGATGCCAGCAGCCACGTCATGTTTCAGCAGATGTACCGCGGCCTGCCCGTCTATCAGCGGCTCGTCAAGGTCAATCTCGACGCTGCAGGCCAGCCGACGATGGTGCTGAGTAGCTATGCGCCGCATCTGAAAGACGTAGCCGATTTGGATGTGCGCCCAGCCTTAACGAAAACGGATGCCGAGCGTCGTGCACGCGATCTGGTTGCACAGGGCGCAGGTGTGGTGAGCACACCAGAACTGATCGTCGTGCCTACCGCACAGCCGCGTACCGCGTGGCATCTCTACGTTTGGCCTGATAGGATTCCCGCCGAATGGTCGGTGCTCCTAGATGCGCGTACAGGCGAGGTGATCGAAGTACGGCAGCAGCAGACGCACAAGAAGTCGCTCTATACGCCGCTTACGCAAAGCTCTCCGCTGCAGCACACTACCCATGGTGCCGCACACGTTCTGCCGATGCGCCGCGTCGATGGGCGGGGCTTTACGTTTGATCCCGACCCACTGACTACGGCCAATGTTAGTTATGGTGCGCCGTTTGTCGACCAAGGCGATGCGAACATTGACGCCATCAATGCGGAGCGTATCGCCGTGGATTTACGCGATATTACGCAGGGGAGTGATGGGCTGTACCGCCTCGAAGGCCCGCACGTGCGCATTGTGCCTGAAGACCAGCGAGGTACGCTCGTCTACACACCGCCCACAGCCACCACACCCGACGGTTTTCAGTACCTGCGCTTGGACGACGGCTTCGAAGCCGCGATGGCCTATTACCACGTAGACAAATCGCAGCGCTACATCCAGTCGCTTGGGTTTGACGACATCGCCAACTTTGGGCTCTCTGTCAATCCGCAGGGGCTGAGTACCGACGACTCGTTCTATTACCCACAGCGCCGCATCATCACATACGGCACGGGCGGCGTGGATGATGCTGAGGACGCGGGCATCATCTGGCATGAATACGGCCATGCGATTCTGGACGCAAGTGCCCCATTTCTGTTGAATTCGACGGAGGGCCGCGCCTTCCACGAAGGGTGGGCCGACTATTGGGCCGCCTCGTACGTGCGTGGCCTCACGGAGCAGGATGCCAGCAAGCGCAGCGATTGGGAAGTGCTCTACAAATGGGACACCGGCGAGGGCGAATTCTGGCGCGGCCGCACGCTCGACCACACCGGCGTCTATCCCGATGACCTACCGTGTGTGACGGGGCAAGGCCTGTGTAGCGTCCACAACGATGGTCGCCTCTGGGCGACAACACTGATGCAAGTCTACGACGAACTCGGTCGTACCGTGACCGATCAACTCAACCTGCAATCGCATCGCTATTTGCTATCGCCCCTAACCTTCCGTGATGCTGCCGAAGCCGTCATTCAGGCCGACCAAGACCTGTTTGGCGGAACGAACACCAGCACGCTGATCAACATTTTTGGGCAGCGTGGCCTTGTTGACCCTGATGCGTTTGGTCCCGTTGCTGCGCACACGCCGCTTGCCTCGACCGAGCAGGTGGGTGGCACGCGCCGTATCGAGGTGACGGCCTTCCCGGTGTCGGCGGCGGTGCGCGATGTGACGGTACACTACGGTACAGGTACGACGCCGACCAACACGCTAGCGCTCATGCCATCGGGCAACGACGTGTACGGCGCTGAACTGCCGCTGCCCGACGGGGTTGGTACGTTGCAGTATTACATCGAGGCCATTGACGAAGCTGGACGCGTGACACTGCTCCCCGCCGACGCACCCGCGCAGACGTACGCCTTCGATTATGGCCCCGACACGGTGCCGCCAGTGGTTGCGCACACGCCGCTCTCGAATGTGCCCCTCGCCCTGTGGCCTGCCGAAGTCACGGCCGACGTGACGGACAACCTCGGCGTTGCTAGCGTCGAGGTCGCGTGGGAAGCCCGCAACCCGGATGGAACCGTGGTCGATCAAGGCACTTTCCCACTGGCTGCCAGCGGCGACACGTGGACCGCGCGATTCCCAGTGCCCATCACACTGTTGCAACGCGACAGCGAAGTGCGCTACAGCCTGCTCGCCACCGACGCCGCACAAGCTGCAAACCAACGTCGCATCCCGGAGCAAGGGCAGTTTGCCATTCGGATTTTGCTGGAAGGCACCTTGCAAAACTATACCTTCGAGGATGACAACGCGACGCTTGACGCGACAGGTGCCTGGGCACAGGGAACGCCGAGGTTTGGCCTCGAAGTCGCACGTTCCGGCGATACCGTGTGGGCGACGCAGCCCAATGCCGCTTATCCTTCGCAAGCGGGCAGCTTCGTCTCCCGGCTCGATCTCCCTGCGCTCAACCTCACCGGGCTCGACGAAGTTTATCTCTCCTTCTGGCATTGGTACGACACCGAACACAACGGCAACGCCACGCCGGACCGTACCGACGCCGAGTTGTGGGACGGCGGCAACGTCAAGTACTCTGTCGATGGCGGCGTGACGTGGCTCTTGGCCCAACCGCAGGGCGGGTACAGCGGGACCGTCATTGGCAGCAGCAACCCACTCAGCCAGCAAGCCGCGTTTGGTGGCTACAGCTACGGATGGCGACAGGCGGTCGTGACCTTGCCCGGTGCATCCGAACTGCGCGTCCGCTTCGAGTTTGGTGTCGACGACTCCAACACGGAGGCCAGTCGCTTCAACTACGCCGGTTGGTACCTCGACGACGTGCGCCTAGCCACGGAGGCTCCTGGCGATGGCGGTCCACCCGTCGCCATCGATCTGCCGGAAGCCGTGCAGGTATTGCCCGTTGGCAGTGGAGCACCTGAGGTTGGGCTGACGGTAACCGATGACCGCGGCGTGACCGATGTGTGGATTGATTACAGCATCACCGATCGCAACGGCATGGGGCAGTCGCAAACCGCCCGACTAGAGATGGCTCCTGACAATCTGCTGCAGTACACGCTGGAGATGACACCGTGGCGTGATCTGACGCCGGGTGCCGAGGTGGGCTACCGTCTGCGCGTGCGCGACGCCAGTGGTTCCGAAGCCGTCTTCCCAGCCACCACGCAGCCGCCCTTCCGCATCGATTACCGCCTCGTCGAGACCGAGGACGCGCTGGCTGCTCCGGTGGCTTCGGGAGCATGGGCGCGTACGGGCACGCGTTGGCAAGCCCTTGCCTGGGGCGACTCCTCGCTGGTGCGCTCCAGTTTGGTTTTCCCGCCGTTCGACTTGCCCGATAACGCCAGCGACCTTGCCTTTTCGCTGATCCACAGCTACAACCTGAGCAGCAGCCTCGGCGGTAACCTGAAGGTTTCGGCAGATGGCGGCGAGACGTGGGCGGTGCTCCCATCGGATGCAGGGTACGACCGCACGTACCAGTCTATAGAAACCCACCCGATGGACGGCGAAGAGGTATTCGGCGGGGCAGCCCTCAGCCTGCGTACGGCCAGCTTCGATCTTACCGACTACAGTGGCCAGCAAGTTCGCCTGCGCCTCGACCTCGCAACGCCACGAGGCTTGCAGGGTGGTGAGTTCTGGATCGTGCAGGAGGCCCAACTCGTCCGCTCGGCTATTGAAGATACCTTCACCACGCCGCGCGAACGGATGCTCCACCCCAACTTCCCCGACCCATTCGCCGATCAAACGACGCTAGGATTCACCCTTGAGGAGACGATGGATGTGACCATCGAGGTCTTCGACATTCTCGGACGGCGCATTGCCACCGTCGCCAACGGTCGCTACGATACAGGGACACATACGCTTACCTATCGTCCCGAACGCCTCGCCGGTGGTGTTTACTTCTTGCAAGCCATGCTGGGCGATCGCGCGTTCACCGAGCGGCTGATTGTTACGAAATAAATATCTTGGCGCACATGAATTTTCTTTCAGTATAAAACCCATGTTGTCTTAGGTCGTTGGTAACCTGCTATACAATCGACCTCATCATACGAAATACCAATACATCAACATCTATGGATCACGTAGAAGGACGTTACAAGGTGCGCGACTTGGGGATGGCCGCGGCTGGCCGCAAGCGCATCGAATGGGCCGAGAGCCGCATGCCCGTACTCATGAAACTGCGCGAAGAGTACAGCAAGACCAAGCCCTTCAAAGGCTACAAGATCACCGGGTGCCTCCACGTCACCAAAGAGACCGCCGTCCTCGTGGAGACCTTGGCTGCCTGCGGGGCCGAAGTCGCATGGAGCGGCTGCAACCCCCTCTCGACCAACGACGAAGTCGCCGCTGCCCTCGCCGAGGGTGGCATCGAGATCTACGCGTGGTATGGCATGAACACCGAGGAGTTCTACTGGTGCATTGACCGCACGATCGACAAGACGCCAGACACGACCCTCGACGATGGGGCCGACCTTATCTTCCGCGTCCACAACGCCTTCCCCGAGAAGCTCAACGATATCATCGGCGGTAGCGAAGAGACGACCACCGGTGTGCACCGCCTCCGCGCCATGGCCGACGACGGCAAGCTGGGTTACCCCGTCTACGCGGTCAACGACGCCGAGACCAAGTGGGACTTCGACAACGTCTATGGCACCGGGCAGAGCACGCTCGATGGCATTCTGCGCGCTTCGTCGGTGATGCTCGCTGGGAAGAACTTTGTCGTAGCGGGCTTTGGCCACTGCGGCCGCGGCGTGGCAATGCGTGCCAAAGGCATGGGTGCCAACGTCATTATCACCGAAGTGAAGCCGACGGCTGCGTTGAAAGCGATCTTGGAGGGCTTCCGCGTGATGCCGATGAGCGAAGCCGCCAAAGTGGGCGACATCTTTGTGACGGCGACAGGCATGAAAGACGTGATCCGTGGCGAGCACTTCCTGAGCATGAAGGAAGGCGCGATCGTCTCGAACACGGGCCACTACGATGTGGAACTCAACTTGGTCGAACTGGCCGAGTTGTCGATCGACACGCGTATGATTCGCGAGAACAACCGCGAGTACACGCTGGAGAACGGCCGCAAGATCTTCGTCTTGGCCGATGGTCGTCTGGTGAACTTGGCGGCTGCTGAGGGACACCCGAGCGAGGTGATGGACATGAGCTTTGCCAACCAGTTCCAAGCGCACTTGGCGCTGATTGAAGCCCACAAAGCGGGTGAAGAGATGAGCGGCGTGGTGCTAGATCTGCCGGAAGAGTTGGATCAGCAGATCGCCCGTGTGAAGTTGGAGACGTTGGGTCTGTCGATTGACGCGCTGACAGACGAGCAGGTTGCCTACGCCACCGACTACTCGGCGGGCACGTAAGCGCCAATCGCTTAGCATTACGGCTACATATGACGCCGTGCTCGATCTTCGAGCACGGCGTTTTTATTTGGCAGCTACGTAGGTATCCATATTTCTAAATGGATGGGCTTAAGGCAAAATGTTGTATCGTCGATCATTAGGGAAACGTGTCCCTGATTTCTCTGTCGCTATGCAATCACGCCTTCCTTTCCTCCTAGTGTTTAGCCTCGTTTGGTTGAGCCTTGCCTGTTCCCCTGTATCCGACTGCGAGACCGCTGAGGCGTGCTATCAAGCCGGAGTTGCGTATGCCCAAGCGTTAGAGAAACCAGTAAGTCCATACGAACTGTGGACGGCGCATCGGCTTATGCGCCAAGCTGCCGAGTTGGGGCACCGGGGCGCGCAAATGGCACTGGTGAGCCAATACGATGAAGGGCCTATCGTTTTTAGTCGATATACTTGGGCGGGTAAGCACATCCGCGAATGGCTCAAAGACGCTGATGAGGCAGATCGTTGGCGCAAACGTGTGCTTACGGGCTTAGAAACCGACGCGGAGCACGGTGATGTCCATGCCCTGCTTGGGATGCACACGCTATACGAGGGCCGCATACGGGTCGTGGGGCTTAGCGAAGCCATTGAGCCCGACACCGCTAAAGCCAACGAAGCCTTGCGGCGGGCTGTTGCTACGGGGCATTCCCATGCCTTATTGCGGATGGGCTATACGCTGGAGCGCAGTGGCGAGAAAGAAGTCGCACTAAAGTATTTCAAGCAAGCGGCGGAACAGCATGACTATACGGGCTACGTAAAATGGGCAATGTCCTACATGGAGCCCGGCGCAGAAGACTTAGCGCAATACTACGCGGTCCTTACGGAAGCACTAACCAAACGCGTGCCCGGTGCCGCATGGGATGCTCAGCAACGAATCGTACAGATCCAAGCTTGGGAGGATGAGGGAAATTCCCTCGCGGCACTACATCAGCCGCACCTTGAAGCGAATCGATGGGTCGAGCACCTTGCTTCTATTGACATGACTACAGAGCAACCGCCTGATCGCACGCTGTTTTTTTAGGAGATTAGCCTCTCCCTGTTTCCCTTCGTTGACGACCACTATTAGCCTGCATGGGGCCTCATGAAACTGCCTCTCCTCGGACTTCTCTCGTGGCGGTGCCTGCGGGATTGCATTACACAACACCCTGCGCTACGGCAGAAGCCTGCGTCAATGCAGGGCTGGCTCATGCCCGCCAAGCCGAAACGACGCAAAGCCTCTACGATGCTTGGATGTTCCATCGGCTGTTCCTGAAGGCCGCCGAATTGGGGCACCGTGGTGCGCAGATTGACATCGTTGGGCAATATGAAGAGGGGTTTCTCTTGGTGACCATCCCGTCGAAGCGCATGAAGCATCTCCGCGCATGGGTAAAGGATGCCAAGAAAGCTGCGTATTGGCGAGAGCGTGCATTGGTGGGGTTGCAGCAAGACGCTGAGCGTGGTGACGTAGATGCTTTGCTATGGCAGCACACCCTCTATGAAGGACGCATTCGCTTGGCAGGCCTTTTCGGGAGGATCGAGCCTGATACGGCTTTGGCAAATCAATCCCTTCGGCGTGCTGCGGCAACAGGCGACATGCGTGCTTTATATCGAATGGGGATTGCCGCCGGACGCTCCGGCGATCAGGAAAAGGCGTTGGAATACTTCGAACAAGCCGCTGAGAAGGGCAACTACATCGCTTACTTGCAATGGGCCTTGCACTATATCTCGGAGTATCCGCAAGACTATGCGCGCTACTACGAAATCCGCACGAGGGCTTTGGAGCACCGCGTTCCAGGTGCAGCATGGGACGTCCGGGAAATGCTAGATCAAGTCGAGACATGGGCAGCCGAAGGGGATTCGCTGGCCGAATTTTACAGGCCATTTCTAGAAAAGCACCGATGGGCCGAGCGGTTAGCACAAATCGACATGGATGCAGAGTCCGAGCCCAACTTTGCCCTGTATTTCTAGCTGATCTGACACTGGAAGCAATGTCTGAG
>CAYYHN010000205.1:0-7184 GCA_964471245.1 uncultured Rhodothermaceae bacterium
GTCGTCGAGTGCCTGCCCTTTCGGTGGCTTTGCGCCGTAGAGCGTACGGCCGGTGTTGATGAGGTCGGGACGGCGGAAGTAGAACTCCTCGTCGATCAGGAAATACTCCTGCTCGCAGCCGACGGTGGTGGTAACTTTGGCAGCAGCCTTGTCGCCGAAGAGGCGGAGCATACGCAGGGCCGCCTTGTTGATGGCCTCCATCGAGCGCAGCAGCGGGATCTTCATGTCGAGCGCTTCTCCCGTCCACGAGGCGAATGCCGTCGGGATGGCGAGGTAGCGGCCGTTTTCATTCTCCACGATGAAGGCAGGCGAGGTAGGGTCCCAAGCGGTATAGCCGCGGGCTTCGAACGTCGCGCGCACGCCGCCACTCGGGAAGCTCGATGCATCGGGTTCGCCTTGGATGAGTTCTTTGCCAGAGAACTGCGAGATTGCCCCGCCGCCCGAGTTCGGCGTGATGAAGCTGTCGTGCTTCTCGGCGGTCGAGCCCGTCAGCGGCTGGAACCAGTGCGTGTAGTGGGTTGCGCCGCGCTCGACGGCCCACTCCTTCATGGCAATGGCCACGAGGTCCGCAATGTTGATGTCGATCGGCTGGCCTTGCTCAACGGTCGCCAAGATGCTTTTGAAGGCGGCTTTGGGCAGCCGGCTCTTCATCTCTTCTAGCCCAAAGGCGTTTTCGCCAAAGATGCGCTCGATATCCATCGAGGCACCCCCGTTGCCGTTGGTCTTGTACTTGGTGGCCGCAAGGATGTTGTAGTCGGCTTGGTACTTGCTCATGGTGATGATTTAGACGTTAACGGTGGTCGTCGTGATGTGGTTGAGGTTAAAACATAGGAACCCCTCTGAGGCAGCCGCATTGGGTTTGCCTCAAAAGGGTTGAATAGAACGTGCAGGCGTAATGCCGCGACTATTTCTGCGTCGGGAGGAGTTGCGTTGGTTCGGTTTCGAGGTAGCGCGTTTCTTTGAAGGTGCTGAGCACAATGCTCGTGCTGCTACCGTGTACGCCGGGCAAGGCGAGGATACGGGAGAGCAGGCTTTCCAGCGTTGTCGTGTTGCGGGTGCGCACCTTTAGGATGTGCGAGCCGTCTCCTGTGATCGAATGCACCTCTAGGACTTCTTCGAGGGTGCTGGCTTGTGATACGAACGCCTCATAGTGCCGCGAACCGTCGACCATCACGCGGATAAATGCCGTAATGTCCACGTGAAGACGTTTGGCGTTGAGTACCGCATGGTAACTTGCGATCACCTCGCGCTCTTCCAGTTTGCGCATGCGCTCGCTGACCGACGGAACCGATAAGCCAACGGCTTCGGCAATCTGGTTGCGCTTCATCCGGCCATTGTTTTGCAACAATGTTAGGATCTTCACATCAATCGCATCAATACGTTCCATGCGTGCCTCATCTCACTTGTCATGACCAATTTGTTAAGATCGGCCCAAGCTACGGGGAGGCACGGAGAAACGCTACCAAACGACTTTAAAAACTTAGCCGATTGCTCGTCTCGACTGCATCATTTCAAGGAAACAAAGAGTGGCTACTAGATGGCACGTCATGCGTGACCGTTTGATGAGGACGGCTCATGTACGACCGGAAGGGCTCCGGTCTCTTTAAACGTACTCAGCACGATGCTCGTCGACGTACCATGCACGCCTCGAAAGGCCTGCAGCTGCGCGAGGATCCCTTCGAGTGCTCCGGCATTGCGTGCACGTACCTTCAGGATGTGCGAACCCGCTCCTGTTATGGAATGCACTTCCTGCACTTCTGGCATGGCAGTCGCTTCCGCAACGAAGTCCGAGTAATGCACCGAGCCATCGACCATCACGCGGATAAACGCTGTGATGTCATAGCCCAGCTGTTTGGCATCGACTGCCGCGTGGTAGCCTCGCACGACGCCGTTGACCTCAAGCTTGCGCATCCGTTCACTGATAGACGGCACCGACAACCCAACAGCTTCGGCAATCCGACTCCGCTTAATCCTTCCCTTCGTCTGGAGCAACTCCAGAATCTTGCTGTCGATTTCGTCTACTGTGAACATATTTTAATTTACAGGTGGTTCATGCTTAAAATTGTTAAGTAAAGATAGGGTTTTTGTGAAAAGAGAAAAATAGCTGGTAAAGTTTTGTTAATCCTTAAATGACATGAAAGCGCTACCAATTTGCTGTGCATAGCTGCACACTTCTACACGCGCTTCACACGAGCTGCCTCTGCACAAGTTGTGCAGCCCTGCCAACCATTCGTATCTTAGGCCACATGTATGGGCCTGTAGCTCAGTGGTTAGAGCTGTCGACTCATAATCGATAGGTCGCGGGTTCAAGTCCTGCCAGGCCCACCTTAAGCCCCTGTAAGTCTTTGATCTTCAGGGGCTTTTGCATTTTGTGGTATAGCATAGGTAAAACAAAAGCCTAGTAATCGTGGAGCTCTACACTAGCCATGTTGTCGCCGACAAACCGAAGGCAGCCACCTTGCACCTATTGGCTCGGCGTAGAAATCGGTGCACAACATGCCACTCCCGCTATCGCCCGCGGCAAATATTCCCAATGGCCAACGGCCAATAGCCCTTAAACACGCAAGGATTGACCAAGCGGCTAGGGTTTGTATGCTTGCTCTGCTGGTTATGAAGCGCGATACTGCGATGGCCCCATTTCTCTCGCATGCTGCTGACTTATGCGCCTTCTGCCTTCGTATTTCGAGCGCCCTCTTGCGCCCTCCGGACTTACTCGCCGTGCCTTTCTCAAGCGCAGTACCGCTGCTACCACGGCTGTTGCCCTCGCGCCCGGCCTGCGCATCGCCGAGCCGCCTATATTGAGGCGGTCCACCGCACAGCCCAAGCGGGTGGTTGTCATTGGGGCTGGGCTCGCTGGGCTCGCTGCGGCGTATGAACTTTCCGAGAATGGACATGACGTGATGGTGCTCGAAGCGCAGAGCCGCCCTGGCGGGCGTATCCAGACGCTCCGCGACCCGTTTGCCGACGACCATTATGCTGAGACGGCTGCCGTCTGGGTGCCAAACCACCACGATTACACCAACCGATACCTAGAACTCTTCGACCTACCGCTGAAGCCCCTCCCCCAGCGCAACCTTGGTTTCGTATACCACGTTGGAGGGCAGCGCATTCCCCTCATGGGAAACCCACCCACTTGGCCACTGGACCTGACGGATGAGGAGCGCCAAATGGGGTTGCGTGGCCTGCGGCAGCAGTATGTTCAACCGGTCTTGGCCGAAGGCTTTGAAGACGCCGCCCGTGCCGATTGGTCGCCGTCGGCGGACCTGCTGGCGTACGACGGCATGAGCCTATATGACTTCTTCCGCCACCAAGGCGCCTCAGATGCTGCCGCGACACTGCTAGGCATGGCCAACGCTGATGCCGCTAACGGACCGCGCACGGTGTCAGCACTGGCGATCCTGCGCAGCATGGCGCTGGCGCGTGAGCATCGGCAGACGTTCCGCCTTGCGGGTGGCAGCGACCTGTTGCCTCGCGCCTTCGCTACCGAACTCGGCAGCCGCATCCGCTATGGCTCACCGGTGGTGCGACTGGAACAGGACGACACAGAGGCCCGCGTGACGGTCAACCGGCACGGATACTACGAGACGCTCACGTGTGACCGCGTCATTTGTGCCTTGCCCTTTTCGGTGCTCCGCACCATCGAGGTGCAGCCCGCTTTTTCAGATGAGAAGCACGCAGCGATCCACGAAATCGCGCACACGTCTGTCACCCGTGTTTATCTACAGACGCACACGCGCAGTTGGGAGGCAGCAGGCTTCTCCGGCGGTTCGCTAACTGACTTCTCGATGTACTCATTCGACTTCACGTTCGACCAGCCCGGCACGCGCGGCATCCTGCACGGCTCATTCTCCGGCCCCGCGGCGTGGCGCATGGCCGCGATGGACGCGGACGAGCGCATGGCGTATGGGCTTGAAGCGCTTGAGCGCGTCTTTCCCGGCACGGCGCAGCACGTCGAAGGGGGGACCACGAAGGCATGGGATGAGGATCCGTGGGCCCGTGGTGCCTACATCTTCTACCGTCCTGGACAGATGGCGTCGCTGCTGCCGCATATGGCTCGCCCCGATGGCCGCTTCCACTTCGCAGGCGATCAGACGTCGGCATGGCCTGGTTGGCAGCAAGGTGCGCTCGAATCCGGAAATCGTGCCGCTCGCGAGGTACACGAGGCGGCGTAATACAAGCGCTACGCTTGGTTCATGCCCGGAAACGTGATCTACGCGAAGGGCAAGCCGTGCGTGTCAAGGTATTGGTAGACGAGGGGTCCGTCTGCGTCGCATTTTGGACGCAGGGGTTCGATACGTTGAGCCTCAGCCTTTAGGATAGTCATCTGGTCATCTGAAGCACCTCGGCGGCCGACTCACTCGTGTCCATGGTGACTAGAGTGCTAGTTGGCAGGAAGCTATGGTCTGCGACAGCGACGCTATCTAACCGGGTGCCGGCATTGGCCGGAGTAGCGATGGATCGTAGTAGGCTTCGTTCAACTGCCAGTAGCGAGACGAAAATGGGCGCATGCGCTAAGCGGATCTGGTGGTTGTGGTTGCCTTCATGGCTGCGTCTCACCGAAATGGTGTGCGATACGTATCTTTGAGCCAGTTCATATTGACTCCTTCTGCTAAGTGGATGATGGAGTCTCTCATATCTCGCCGTACCTCACCTCGTCTAAACCATGACGTCCATCGAATCTGACGTCCGCCGTGCTGTCATCGCGCTTATGAACGACTGGGTTGATCCAAGCGAAGAAGCGCGTGGACGGTTTCTGGCGTCTGTGGCGGACAGCTTCACGGGTATTGGCACAGCGCCGAAAGAGTATTTCCAAGGCCGCGAGGCGTTGCGCGCGATGATCGAGCGCGAACAAGCTTCGATGGCGTTCCCCTTCACCGTGGATGTGCCGTGGATGAACGTTCGCGTCCTCCGCGCTTCGCTGGCGCTTGCTGAGGGCGAACTTGCTGTGGAGATCCAGATGGAGGAGGAGACCTTCGTCGAAGCAACCCGCTTTACCCTGATTCTTGAGAAAGCTCATGATGCTTCTGCTCATGGGTGGCGCTTGCTGCATTTCCACATGTCGGTTCCGGATGCCATGCAGGACGAAGGGGCCACAATTGGGGACCTGCTGGCGACGCGCAACCAAGAGCTGGAACGGGAAGTGGCGCGTCGCACCCACGAACTGCGCGAGCAAGCGGCCATCCTGAACACCCTCAACGAGACCAATGCTATCCTTGCGGCTGAACTGGACCTCGACAAGTTGGTACGGCGGCTCGTCGATGCCGGATGCGATGTCGTTGGGGCTTCGATGGGTGCGTTTTTCTACAACGTAGAGGTGCACAATGGTGATGTAGTAGATGCGAGCTATACGATCTCTGGGATGCCACGCGAAATCTTCGAGCGGTATCCAATGCCCCGTATGACAGAGGTTTTCCGCCCGACCTTTCATGGCGAGGGCATGCTCCGCTCGGATGATATCTTGGCCGATGCTCGGTACGGAGGCAACAATGGGACGCAGGGCGGCATGCCGCTGGATCATCCGCCTGTGCGTTCGTTCCTCTCGTCGCCTGTCATCGGGCGTAGCGGCGAAGTCATCGGGGGCCTCCTGTTTGGTCATCCCGAACCACGTCGGTTTACTGAGGAGCACGAGGCGCTCATTGCGGGTGTTGCCAGCCAAGCAGCCATCGCCATCGACAACGCCCGGCTCTACGACGCCGCGCAGCAGGAAATTGCGGACCGACGGCGTACAGAGGCGGCGCTGGCCGAGGCCAAGGGTAAAGCGGAAGCCGCGAACCATGCCAAGAGCGCCTTTCTTGCGAAGATGAGCCACGAGTTGCGCACACCGCTCAATGGCATCCTCGGTTACACGCAACTCCTGCACCGCGCATCTGATTTGCATGATGACCATCGCAATAGCTTGGGCGTTATTGAACAAAGTGGCCGTCACTTGCTCACGCTAATCAACGATGTGCTTGACTTGGCTAAGATTGAGGCCGGCAAACTGCACGTCGAAGCCGCGCCCTTTCGCCTGCGCGACATGCTGCAGACTGTGGCTGCCATCGCCGAAGTCCAAGCCAAGGCCCGTGGGTTGACGTTCATCTACGAAGGAGCGGCAAACCTACCCGCGTTGGTGCAGGGCGATGCGCGGCGGTTACGCCAAGTGCTGCTCAATCTGCTCTCCAATGCCGTTAAGTTCACCGAACAAGGCACGGTCACGTTTTGCGTGCAGGTCACGTCACACGCGGCAGATGATCCTGCATGGCTACGCTTCGACGTGGAAGATTCTGGTGTCGGCATTGCGGCAGATCACGTTGATGCGATTTTTGAGCCGTTTGAGCAGGTACGCGACGGGCGACACAGCGACGGCACCGGCCTCGGCCTGCCCATTACCCGAAGGCTGACGCATATGATGGGCGGCACCATCCGTCTTGATAGCACCTTGGGTGAAGGCAGCCGATTTCGCGTTGAATTGCCGTTCCCCGTCTTGCACGACACCCAGCCGGAGCGTTCCACCACAACGCTGCGCAATGTGATGGGTGCGCGCGGACAGCCCAAGGCGCTCGTGGTTGACGACAAGGCTGTGAACCGCTCCATCCTCACCAACTTGCTCGTTCCGCTAGGATTCGACGTTGCCGAAGCCGCAGACGGCCAAGCGGCCTTGGCGCTGGCGGAAGCGTTGCGCCCAGACGTGATCCTGATGGATTTGGTGATGCCCATCATGGATGGGTTCGAAGCGACACGGCAACTGCGGATGTCACATGAACTGCGAACGATACCGATTGTCGCGTTATCGGCGAGCGCCTTTGATGTCACGCAGCAAGAGAGCCTCGCCATCGGCTGCGATGCATTCCTGCCGAAGCCCGTCGACTTGGAGGTCTTGCTCGCGACCCTACATCGGCTATTGAACCTCGAATGGATTTACGCGGACGAAGCTGTTACGCCAGAGGTAACAGGTCCCGCTGATGACACTACAGCCGCCGATACCACACCCACACCGGACGAAGCCGCCAAGCTGTATGACTTCGCCATGCAAGGCGATGTGCAGGGTTTGTTAACGTACCTCGACTCGTTGGCTCATCTACACCTAGACAGCACCTTCAGCACTCAACTCCGGTCGCTTGCCGCGCGCTTTCGCATGCAGGACATCCGGACCACCATTGAGCCGCATCTGACACCCGAGCATGACTGACACCGCCACCACAAAG
>CAYYHN010000206.1:0-7169 GCA_964471245.1 uncultured Rhodothermaceae bacterium
ACAAGGAACTCCGCCATAGGGAAGATCAGCTAGAACACCGTCTTGCTTCTCTTGAATCGCAACGTACGGCGCTAGAATCACGCAACCGTAACCTTCAAGAAAAACGGGAAGCGTTCCGGCATGAACAGGCTGTCACCTTGGAGAATGCTACGGCACTAGAAGTCCGCGAAGCAGGCCTTGTAGAAAAAGAGCGTACGCTTGAGTCCCTTGCTACTGACCTCGCCCACCAGAAACAAACGGTAGCCAAACAACTGGCACAACTTGAGAAACGTGAAGCAGCTCTAAACGTGACATCGAGCAATCTCGAAGCACGCGAACGCAACCTAAGCAGCCAATTATCCGAATTCGAGGCACGGCATTCAGAATTTCTTGCACAGCAATCCCAGTTTGAAACTGATTTGTCTGACTATTCCACAGCAAAAGCCGCATTTGATGCCCAATGGGATACCGTCAAAGCCGAAGCGCAACGCCAGATCGAGCGAGCCAATCACTTAACTCAATTGGACTCCGAACTGCAGGAGCGCGAGCACATTCTCAAGAAGCACACCAGTGCAAGTAAAGCCCGCGAAGCTGATCTTTTGCAGCGTGAAGCTCTACTAGCATCCGAGCTCTCAGACCTTGCAGTTCGCCGAGAAGCACTGACTACTGCTGAACATACGTTGCGAAAAGAACGAGATACTCTTGACTCGGATCTTGCCTCTTATTCCGAACGGTTTGAGCTTCTGGCTACACGACGCGAAGAAGTATCGCAATTAGCACATGACTTAGCTGTCCGCGAAGCTCGGCTTGCTGCACATGAGGTAGACTTGGTAGCTCGTGAACGAGCTCTGGAAGCAAGTGCGTTGAGCATCGATCAGAAGCGAACGTTCGTGGAGACAGAAGGCGCATCGCTTGCTGAGAAAAACACGACATTACAACGCTGGGAAGCCCAAATTCAAGCAGAACAACAGCAAGTCTTCTCGCTACGTGAGGAAATTATTGCACGTGATGAAGCGTCAAGAATCGAAGCAAAACGCCTTGATGCATTAGCTGATCAACTAGCCGCAACTGAACAGGTCTTAGACGAACGCGCACAAGCAATTTCCGATCAATCCCAATTCTTGCGCGAAAAAACTGATAGCATCGTCGCACGTGTCCATGCCCTCAACGAGGAAGAAGCAGCCCTTGCAGAACAGCGTACTCGCCTTGCGGCGGCAACGGCAGCAGTGGAAGTGACACAAGCTACCCTTTCAGATCGTCATAGTGCCATCGAAGCAAGTGAGGCTCGGTTGGCCCAAGAAGATCGCCGCTTGCATGCTTGGGAAGCCGAGCTCCAAGATTATCGCAAAGCTCTAGACGTCACGCAAGCACACTTCGATTCGCACCGTACCCAGTTGGAAGCGTATGAAGCTTCGTTGCAAGATCGGATCAAGCATGTGCAAGTACTTGAAGAGGCTCTTCTTGCTCGTAGCAAAGCAATGGAAACAGACGAGCAAGCACTTGAGCACAGACTCAACACGCTCCAGCGACAAGAAACTCAATTTGCCGAACGTGTCCGCCTCCTTGGTGAGCAGGAAACGCTATTGCAAACGTATGCTGCCGTGCTCCATGAACAAGAATCCTCGACAGAGGACTCATGGGGCGAGGATGGAAGTGACCATGAACCACCTTATGCTACGCCGACGATCCAATCAAGTGCTCTTGGCTCAGGTTACACTTCACTTGCAGACTTATAATCAATAGTAACGCACGTCAGTATCCGACTCAGGTCTGCGTTCAAATTCTAACGCCTCAAAAAGGGATGGGCTAAGGAGATTTTGTTCTTCTTGACTCATTCCTTTTACTATAGCTCTTTACAAGCAAAGCCTATTTCTCCTACTGCCAAACTGACGCACGAACCAACCAATTTCACCAGACGGTTCACCTCTTTGCCTCATTAGTATTGCAACTCCACGCATTTCAACTACCCATACTTTTCAGTATTTATTTGGTCTACTTTTTGAATCGTTAATAGCTTACATCAGGTGTGTCATTTTGACGTACATCGAAGCTATAGCTAGAATCGAAATGGTTGATGATTTTATGGAATTGGGTACAACGTTGGCATCGAGACCCTATGGCAAAAGCCAATACCCACGACCTTGGCGTCCAGCAACGAGGCACTCGAATGCCATCTACCATTTTAATCGCCGCAACATAGTCAGTGCTACTCAGAATTTCGCTTAAGTAGTTTTATCTATCCACCATGAAACGAAAGCATGCCCGCCCTTTGGTGATTGGCACGATGGCAATGATTGTGCTTGGGTGGATGTCCGGCCTATTTGACCGTACTGTGGAAGGCGATGCAGTGCCACTCCTTGACATACCTACCGAGATGATCTCGGCTATCCTGATACAATGGCCTCATCAACCTGAGCCTCTTAGGCTTGTAAAAGCAGAAGTGTGGCAATTTGATCATGACTCAAGTACGGTTGATCAGCGAGCGGTTACAGCGCTTTTGCGTGACTTAGGGGCTTTGGAATTAGACAAAGCACTTACTTTTGATGAGGCAGCTTATCCAACCTATGGCTTAGAAGATTCATCAGCGACGAAGCTCATTTTAAGTTGGGATGGGCAACAGTATCTCTTCTTTTTTGGCAAGCCAGTTCCTGATGCTGCAGGTCAGTACATCCGCTTCGGAATTGATCCTCGCATGTACACGACAGATGCTCGAATTGTACTACCGTCTTCTGTAGCACACTGGCGCGACAAAACGGTACTCAACCTTGATCCTGAGGGCGTCGTCCGCATTGAGTTTGACCGCCCCGAACAGACCTATGCCCTCCAATCGGGCAGTCCTTGGCAAATGGAACGCGGAACGGTAAACCGCCCTGTTGCTGATGCGGCGGTACGCTTCTGGCTTCAGCGCTATCACCCACTGCGAGCAGACAGCCTCGCACAGCAAACAGCTCTTGAAGTGCAGTCTGCCGCGACGTACAGCGTAACGTTTGTACAAGACTCTGGTGAAACGCAGAGACTTTGGTACGCACTTGCCTCGGATCGACTATATGTGACAGACGGCCGCGATGCCTACCAGCTGGCTGTTCGCGAACGTCTTCAGCGGCTCGCACCACCGCCGCGCGATTTTCTTGATCCTACCAACATCAACCCATAACCAACACCTATGGCAGAGACCCAAACACCACAAGCGGAATCGATTGCGTTTCAGGCGGAGATGAAGCAGTTGCTGCATCTGATTGTCCATTCGCTGTACACACACGAAGACGTCTTCTTGCGGGAACTGATCTCGAACGCCTCCGATGCCCTCAACAAGCTGCGCTTTCGCTCCCTCACCGACGCCAACGTCCTTGACGCCGACGCGGAACACCGCATCAACATTGCCCTGAATGCCGAAGAACATACCCTGACAATTACAGATTCAGGCATTGGCATGACGCGGGACGACCTCACATCACGCCTCGGCACGATTGCCAGTTCGGGCACCAAAGCCTTTCTGGAACAGCTGAAGCAGGGCAACAAAGCCGTTGACGGCCAAATGATCGGCCAATTCGGCGTGGGCTTCTACGCAGCCTTTATGGTAGCCAACCGTATCGTCGTCGACACCCGCCATGCCGACCCGGATAGCGAAGCATGGCGCTGGACTTCGGATGGTGAAGGCACGTACACCGTTGAGCCCAGCGATCAAACGAGCCGCGGTACGTCCATCAAGCTGTTCCTGAAGGAAGAGGCCAAAGAGTACAGCGAGGTGGAACGGGTCAAAGCTGTCATCCGCAAATACTCCAACTTTGTCGATTTCCCCATATACGTCGCCGACGAGCAAGCCAACACGGTAAAGGCGCTTTGGCGAAAGAACAAGAGCGAAATCACGGACGAGGCCTACGCAGAGTTCTACAAGTTCATCGCCAACGACTACCAAGACCCGCTGGACCGCCTCCACTTGCACATCGAAGGCACGGTCCTGTTTGATGCGTTGCTCTTCCTCCCGCAGACGGCCCCCATGAACCTCTTCCGCGAGGAATACGATCGCCGCATGCACCTTTACGCTGCTGGCGTCTATATCCAAGATAACGCAGAAGGCCTGTTGCCTGAGTACCTGCGCTTCGTGCGTGGCGTCGTTGACACCGAGGACCTGCCGCTGAACGTCTCACGCGAAGTGACCCAGAAAAGCCCCGTCATGGCGCGGATCAACAAGATCCTTACAGGCAAAGTACTGGGCTGGCTTGCCGATATGGCGGAGAAGGATGCCGCGAAATACAAGACCTTCTTCGAGCAATTTGGCGCGTTGTTTAAGACTGGCTTAGGCAATGATTTCACCAACCGCGAGAAGATCACCGAACTCCTTCGGTTCGAGTCGACTACGCAAGAAACTGGTGCGCTCACTTCACTGAAGGACTATGTCGGCCGGATGCCGGAAGACCAGAAAGAGATTTACTTCTTGATGGGCGAAAACCGCGACACCGTCCTACGGAACCCTAACCTTGAGTACTTCCGCAAGCATGGCATCGAAGTCTTACTTCTTACCGATCCCGTCGATGTGTTCACGATGCCATCCGTCACAGAGTACGATGGAAAGCCGCTGAAAAGCATCGAAAAAGCTGACCTCGATCTGAAAGCGGATGCTGATGACGACGCCTCGGTAGCAGACAAGCTCGATACAGGCGAAGTCAATCACCTCATCGCCCTCTTCAAAGAAACGCTAGGCGACAAGGTAGAAGACGTGATTGTATCCAAGCGCTTGGTCGACTCGGTGGCGACGCTCGTCGTGGGTCAGCAGGGCATGGATGCGCAGATGGAGCGCATGATGAAGCTGATGAACCAAGACTTCGCGGGGGGCAAAAAAGTCCTCGAAGTCAACATGGACCACCCGCTTCTGAAGAACATGGCAAAGCTTCGCGAAGAAGGCGGCCAGATCAACATGCTCCAGCTATTGGTGCATCAAATCTACGAAGGCACGCTGCTGATCGACGGCAATCTCAGCGAGCCGACGACATTTGTACAACGCATGGCGGACCTGCTCGTCAAGGCTACCTCGTAAAATCATTTCCTCAACGATTTAGCAGCGAGGAAGCGTGTAGTGCGGACTTGCGCCACAACAAGTGGTAACCCCGTGCTACACGCTTCACCGAAACCTATCACGGACGCACTGACGCTGATTGTGCCAATGTGTTGTTGAAGCGAGCGGATCCGGCATCCAGTAAGGCCACGAAGTGCTCTTCGCTGAGCACACCGCTCTTGAAGTTAATCAGCGTCCCTTGTGGATCGATAATCGCGTAGGTTGGCAGCGCCGTGGTGCCAGTCAAGCGGATTTGATACTGACTCTGCGCAGGCCCCACGTCAAGATCGTCCGTATATAACTTCAGCAAGACGAAGTCGTTGGCAAAACGTTCGAGCACAGCAGGGACAGTGAAGACGGTCGTCTCCATCATGCGGCAGTTGGTGCACGTGTAGCCCGTGAAGTCGACGAAGACTGGCCGACGAAGGCGCTGTGCCTCCGCAAGCGCACCATCGAGATCATCGATGATCCAGCCTTCATCGAGGCTCGCTTGAGCGATCCTGCCGCCACCTGCTCGCTGCACTGCCAGCAGGCTTACATCGTTCGCTTGGCGCGGTGGCAAGTAGGCATCGAGGTTGTTAAGCGGCGCACCGAAAAGCCCTGGCAGCATGTAGAGCGAGGTACCGAAGAACAGCACGGCTGCCAGCATCCTTCCCACGCCAATCGCTTCCGGAATGTCGTAGCCCAGCCGCAATTGGCCAATAAGGTACAGTCCGGCAAAGAAGAACAACACGACGGTGATGGCGATCGCCAGCGGCCGCGACAAGATGCTCCATCCCCATAGCAGATCAGCATTCGAGAAAAACTTGAGCGCAGCGGCCAACTCGACGAAACCGAGCACCACCTTGACAGCATTCATCCATCCGCCCGACTTGGGCAGGCGGTCGAGCGCCTTGGGAAACAGCGCAAACAGTACGAATGGCAGTGCAAACGTAGAACTGAACACGACCATGCCGAGCAACGGCTGAATCCAAGCGCCCCCAGCCGCTGCCGCGAGCAAGCCTCCGACAAAGGGCACCGTGCAGGAGAACGACACCAACGTCAACGTGAGGCCCATGAACAAGACGCCTGTGTAGCCCGGTCGCTCGTTGCTTTGCTGGTTAGCATAATTCAGCCACGACGAAGGCAACCGGAGTTCGAAGAGCCCTAGCAGCGATAATCCGAACACAACCAAGACGAGCGCGATGAAGAGATTGACCCACGGGTTGGCAGCAATCGATTGTGCCCCGGCAGCTCCCACCAGCACGGCCATCAGAAAGCCAAGCAACGTGAAGGTGAGGATGATCGAGAGCCCGTAGACACCCGCCATTTTTACCGCGCCTGCTTGTCCGCGTCGCTCGCCTTCTTTCAGGAAGAACGACACGGTCAGCGGAATCATCGGGAACACGCAGGGTGTCACGAGGGCTGCTAAGCCGGCCCCGATGGCGAGCAAGAGAAAACCGCCAAGGCCACCCGAGCGCACGGGACCGTAGTTGGAGGAAGGCGCAGTGCTTTCGAGTGCGGCTTCACCTCCACGGTTGATGCTGTCGTCAGCATCACCGAGGAGACCCTCCCTCCAATCCGACTTTCCCAGCGGAGCCTCCGAAGCATCCGCTGCTCCGTCTACAGTGAAGGCGACTTCGAATGGGCGCGGCGCAGGTGGCAAACATAAGCCAACGTCATCCCGGCAGATCTGGAACATCAACTGGCCCGACACACCTGCTTCGCCTTCGCTCACGTTTTCAGCAACAGCATATCCGAAGGCGAAGCTTGCTTTTTCCAAGAAATAGCCCACATCCATGTCGAAGCCTGCATCATAGCCTACTTTCGGCGGGCTTTGGCGCTCATCGACACGGGCAACGCCTTCGGGTAGGTTGCCGTCCCGGACCAAGACGCCAAATGGTCTGGGAAAACGGTCTGGCAACGTCGAGGTCAGCACGTACAGTTTCCACGGCGCTTCGATGCGCGCATCCATTTCGACCCACAGGGTGTCGCCGGGTGCGACGGCGTCTTGGGCAGCGGAGATCGACCAAAAAACATAGTCGGTGCCGGGGCCGTAGCCTTGGGCATGCACGCTTGATGTGGACACAACGCCGACAAGCAGCGCTACGCCCAGAATCCGGTAGAACGAACGTGGCAACATGGAATAGAAGCGTTG
>CAYYHN010000207.1:0-7162 GCA_964471245.1 uncultured Rhodothermaceae bacterium
AGCCTCTACGATGTAGATCCGCGCATGCAGGTGGAGGAAGATGCCCCTGTGCTTGAAGACGAGATGATGGAACTGGCCGATACGCAGATGCGCAATCAGGTCGCTGCCCGTGCCCTCCGGGAGCATTTCTCGCTACTCCGCGCAGGCATCACAGGCCAGAGCGCTGGCTAGGAGTAAACTCTTCGTTTCTAACTGAGTCGTCCCATGCTGCAACGTTACTTCAGTTCGTTTCGTGCCTCAGCGCGCGGCCTCGAAGCCCAACGCATCGCGCTCAGCACCACTGCCGAAAATATCGCTAACGCCCGCACAACACGAACAGAGGGTGGTGGTGCCTATCAACTCAAGCGTGCCGTCCATACCATAGAAGACGACGAGTACAAGCTATTTGGCATGATGCTCGAAGCCGAAATGCCGCTCGACCAAGCCCACGGCGAGCACTTCGGCGACGTATCCCTGCGCAACCGTATCGACCAGATGCAACTCGGCCCCATCACAGAGGTGACGCAGGAGAATAAACTACGCTACGAATACGACCCAACTCATCCGCATGCGGATGAGAACGGCATGGTTGCGTACCCTGACATCAACGTCGTCGAAGAGATGGCACGCATGGTCTCAGCCAATCGCATCTATGAGGCCAACCTGACCGCTGTGCAAGCGGCTAAAGAGATGATCAAGCGCACCATCGACATCTAATGCCATAGCGTTTGAGGGCTCACATGTACTGCGGCCTTTGGTTAACGCGCAAATTTGTACGAAGACAAATGCTGCTGCTTCGTGGTTGAACGTCGGAATGTATAGGAAGACGTGAGTTTGGTTCGCCTGATGAAACATTTGCGTTAGCCGAAAGCAGAACATATCGCGACCTTGTGCCCTGTACCTCCTTGGCCCAACCGACCGTCGCCCATGTCTTGCTCTGCTCCGACCCGTAGCCTTTGCTGCCTCGTTGCACTCGCGATGGCGTCTGCGCTGATGACCTATGCGCAAGCACCTGCTTGGATGGTGCAGCCTGCTAGCTATAGTCACAGCATGACCGTTACCGCGATTTTAGTGGTCGATGGCAGCCCAGCAGGACAACCGGGTGACGTGGTTGGCGCATTTGTGGGCGATGAAGTACGTGGCGTCGCGACGGCCTTTAACCTGAACGGTGCCTGGACCTTCCTAATGACAATCTACGCCAATGCTGACGGCGAGACGGTGACGTACAAAGCCTATCTCGCCGATCGCAACGCGATCGTTGACCTCGTTGAAGTCGACGTGTTTGTAGCGGGCGCAACACTCGGCTCGATTGATGTGCCTGCCGTGTGGACCAACGCAGTACCTGCCGCCGCTTGCGAAACGGGGCTGCCTAGCTGGAATGTCAACCCTGCCGACTACGAGTCGACCATGAGCATCACGGCGAGTCTACGCGTCGAGGGGATGCCAAGCCAAGGGAGCAGTGATCTGCTAGCAGCATTTGTGGGAGATGAGGTACGCGGCGTTGCAGCACCAATTGAAGTGGCAGGGCAGATGGTCTATTTCCTGACGGTATATGCCAATGGGAGCGGCGAGACGCTCAGCTTTAGGCTCTATGAAGCCAACACCGACCTTGTCCGCGTCGCACGCGAAACGCTAACATTTGAAGCCAATGCCATTGCGGGCTTGCCATCGTCGCCTCTTGCTATGGATGCTGGATGCTTTGCCGCACCGACCGGGCAGGACCCTGAATTGACTACGCCCACACATGTAAAGCTCCTCTCGCCCTACCCTAACCCGTTTACGAGCCAGACGACGTTCACCTATGACCTTTCGCAGCCGATGTCGGTCCGCTTCGCACTCTACGACCTGCTCGGCCGTGAGGTGGCGGTGTTGACCGAAGGGATGCAACCTGCCGGCACCCACTCGCTGCCATTCTCAGGCGATACCCTGACGCCAGGCGTCTACGTGTACCGCCTCAGTCACGCAGCACACACGGCACATGGCACCGTTGTACACACCCGCTAATCCGCTGTTGCCCAAAGATGATGATACGCCTTCCACTTGCATGGTCCTGCGTACACCTTGGCTTACTCTTGCTGGCGCTAGTGGGCGTACTGCCCGTGCAGGCACAAAATCCTGGCTGGAGCGTCGATCCTGCAGCGTACAGCAACTCGATGGGCGTGGTCGCCCAAGTACAACTCGATGGCGTCAGCCTCAGTGATCCACAGGATCACGTTGCCGCTTTTGTTGGGGCCGACCTCCGCGGCGTAGCACAAGGCAGCGTGATTGGCGGTTCGATGGTTTTCTTTCTGACGGTTTATGGCGACACGGCAGGTGAGACCATCACGTTTCAGATTTACCGGGCAGCTACTGATGCCGTGCACCTCCTCGACACATCGCTTACGTTTGCTGCCGATACAGTCGTAGGCGCCACGCGTACACCATTTGTTTTGCACGCTGGTACGGCACCGGGCTCGCCACCCGCGTGGTCCGTCGATGCCGGTGCATTTGCGATATCCATGAATCTTGTCGGCCTGCTTTTTTTTGACGGCATGTCTGCTCCGGACTCGCAGACCCGCGTTGCTGCATTTGTAGGTGATGACGTGCGCGGCGTCGCCGACCCGATGGTAGTGGAGGGGCAGGCCCTTTTCTTCTTAACGATCTACGGCGTGGCAGAGGGCGAGTTCATCACGCTCAAAGCTTACGACCCCAGTACTAATACCGAACGCACGCTCGCACAAACCTATGCGTTTGCCGCTGATGCTTTGGTGGGTAGCCTTGCGCGCCCAGAGATGTGGACGGTAGGTGGTAGCCTTGGGTTGAACAATCCAAATTGGACTGTCAACCCGGCAGCCTTTCCTGAGACGATGACCATCTTAGCCACTGTATATGTGGATGGCCAACGTCTTGGCAGCCCTGACGATCGCCTTGCTGTGCTGAACGGCCATACCGTGCAGGGCGTGGCTGCACCACGCTACGTAGACGGCGTCCCCCTCTATTTCTTGACCGTTCATGGCGGACTCGGCGACACGTTTACGCTACAGATCTATGACGCCCGTACCGACGTGGTGCGCCCCCTCGATCAAACCCTCAGCTTTGAGGCGAATGCTGCACGTGGCAGTTTAAACACGCCTCTTGTCTGGACTGCAACGACGACGATGCCGCTAAACACACCAACATGGACAATAAACCCAGCAGGCTTTGCTGGCACTATGTCGGTGGTTGCTGCTGTGTTTCATGATGGCCGTCGCCTCCAGCATCCCAACGATCAACTCGCCGTGTTTGCTGGGGACGACCTACGCGGTGTTGCAACGCCGCTGTTTGTCGAGGGGCAGGCGCTCTTCTTTTTGACGCTGTACGGCAATACGGCTGGCGAAGGCCTGACCTTTCGTGCCTACGATGCTGCACAAGACATCGTACACGACTTGGCCCAGACAAGCACATTTACTGATACCCGCAGCTTGGGTAGCGTCGTGCAGCCCACGGTGTTGAACACAGGTACGGCTGCGGTGCTTTCGGTTGATCTTAAGGTCTACCTAGCAGGCGCGTTCGACGGCACTTCGGCCATGCGCACCGATCTTGCAGCAGCAGGCGTGTTGCCACACGCACAGCCCTACGCTGCTGCCGCGTTCGATGGCACTGCGCTCGACTACGACGGCACCGAGCGCGTCGATGCGGTGCCCACAAACGCTGTCGATTGGGTGCTGGTAGAACTGCGTACCGGTACAGCGGCATCGACGACCGTAGCCCGCCGCGCTGTCCTCCTCCTTGCCGATGGCTCCCTCTACGACACCAACGCCGCACCTGCCGTCGCGTTTACTGGTGTGAATGCGGAGCCCTACTACGTTGTTGTGCGGCACCGCAACCATTTGAGTGCGATGACATCGACAGCTATTTCGCTCGCATCTGGTACGCCTGCTACGTACGATTTCACGACTGCACAAACGCGGGCCTTTGGCGAGCAACCCATGCAAGAGCTTGCTGCTGGAATCTTTGGACTATATGCAGGCGATGGCAATGCCAGTGGCGGCACAACGGCTTCCGACCAAGCCATTTGGTTAAGCAACAACGGCTTCAACGGCTACCTCGCAGGTGACTATAACCTCAGCGGCGGTATTACGGCTTCCGATCAAGCGGCATGGCTCCAGACCAACGGCTTCAATAGTCAGGTACCCGACCCATGATGCGTTCTGTGCTCTCATATAGCCTCGTATCGGTTCTACTTATGGTTGTGCTGCTGCCAGTAGCATCGGCCCAAGTGCTCGACGGCCACTTCACGACGGTCTTTTCTGAAGGCACTAGCCTCGATGGTGGCGACCAATACGCAGTCACGCTAGCACTGCGTTCTGTACCAGCGGCCCCGCTGGGCTCTGCGACTTTGCGCGTGCGCTATAACTCCGCAGCCCTTCAACTGCGCTCTGGCACATCTGCTGGTGATCCGCTGCACGCGGACGACTACACGCTGCATGATTATCACCAGACGTTTCTCTCTGGCACCGACACCATCCATATCGCCGACTATAGCCTGACCTCTGTTACACATCCGGATCCAGCCGAAGTCTCAATCAACGTAGTGCTAAGTACGACGGGCAGCGGGCGTGTACTACCAGACCGCTTTACACCTGTCGCCACGCTTTGGTTTACCGTCCTTGATCCGCACCAAGACGCTGAACTTTCTTGGCGCTCCGAAGGCCCGAACAGCACCGAAGCCTTCCACGCAGACAACCAGACGCTATTCACGCTAGGTACGTTTACTGGCGAGGCTGTCATCATTCAGAATGAGCCTGCTATCGAGGCCTTGCCGCGCGTTTTTCAGCTCAATCAGAATTACCCTAATCCCTTCAACCCCGTCACCACAATCACCTACGCTTTGCCGCACACAACGCCCGTGCATCTGGTCATTTATGATGTGCTTGGCCGCGAAGTCATCACACTCGTCGATACGTCCCAAGCGGCTGGTACACATGCTGTGCAATTCGATGCCCAGCACGTGACTTCGGGGTTGTACTTCTACCGCATGACGGCTGGTCCGCACCGTGCTGTCCGCTCCATGCTGGTCCTCAAGTAGTCTGTTTGCTGATGTCTGTTCATTTCCGTGTTTTCCGACCGTCGCTGATCTTCGTATTGCTCGCAGCGCTTACCACAGGGGGCTACGCACAGACTGCCGAGGGGCAGTTGACGTACGTGCTCAAACCCGGCGAGGGTACCGGCGGTGTGGATCGCTACGACGTTACATTAGCCTTACGTGCAGATCCAGCGACCGATCTGGGCACTTCGACGTTGCGCTTCACCTTCAACGCTGCAGCGCTTCGTTTCCCATCAAATCCTAGTGTGAACACAGCACTGACTGCAAATACAGACTATGTGTACCTCGACTACGAGGGCGTTCAGGTCTTGAGTGGCGGTGCGGTTGCCGTCTACACCGCAGATGCGACCTTGCCCGTTGCAAACGAGGTCTCTATGAACATCTTTCTGGCGACACAAAACACAGGCAAGCCCTTGTCTGAGGTGTTCACCGACGTGGTGCGCCTTCAGTTCGATGTCATAGGCGCGGGCACGCCGAATTTTGCATGGCGGACGAGCGGAGCCAACGCAACCGAGGTGCTTCACGAAGACAACATTACGGCGCTGCCGCTTGGCACATTCACCGCAATCGACAGCGGCGTGTTACCCGTCGAGCTAGCCCGTTTCGATGGTGTAGTCGATGGTGGCGATGTGATCTTGACGTGGGAAACCCTCAGCGAAACCAACAACGCCGGTTTTGGCATCGAGGTGTGGGACGCAGGGCAGTGGCGCGAGCAAGGCTTCGTCAATGGAGTCGGTACCACGCGTGACGCCGTCGTGTATCACCACCGCGTCGTGGGGATGGCACCTGCTACGTGGCGCTTTCGTCTGCGCCAAGTCGATTACGATGGGACGTTCGCCTATAGTCCGGTCGTCGCCGTTACGATGGACCTGCCGAAGGCGTGGCATCTCTCGGCCGCGTATCCGAATCCGTTCAATCCCGAAGCGCACTTCACCCTAAGCGTGCAGGAAACCCAGCCTGTGACAGTCACGCTATACGACACCCAAGGTCGTGCGGTGCGCACCATACATGACGGCGTGCTGACAAGCGGAACAGCCCACCGCATGGCGATTGACGGCACAGGGCTGCCAACAGGCGCGTACGTGTATCGCGTGCAAGGCACTTCGTTTGTCGATGCTGGTAGCGTCATGCTGCTACGCTAGCGCAAGTTGTGTAGCATGTGCAGGTTAGTCAGGGTGGAAAGGGGGGCATGTAGGCTGAGACACCGATTCTATCCCGTGCATCCGATCCATACATCGATGCTTGCCAGCCCGCGCTACAGTGGGCAAGCGTCATGTCCTAAGCGGTAGCGTCACGTAGGGTGCATTAAGGAATCGCATTACCGGACGATAGCTCAAGGCACACGCTGTGAGTTCATATTATCCGTCTAGTTGTGGTCCGTACGCACACATCCTTTTGGCTTCCCGTTTTTGGCGTCATGCTGCTCTGTAGCTTCCCTCAGGGAGTGCGCGCGCAGCAAGCATTGGATCCGTTGTCAGAAGATGGTTTTGCGGCTATCCAAACGCAGTTGGAGCAGACGGTGACGCGTTTTTCGGGGCAAACTACCACACGCCCATCCACGTGGTCATTGACCCATGCACTTGATCTGCTAACAGGACCCCTTACATCCTCGAATACAGCCGAAATCTCTGCGCTTGCACAGGCCGAAGACGAGGTGTTGGCCGTCCGGCAGACGCAGCAGCTACGCGAACGCGGGCTTACGGTCCGTGGCGGCTACCTCGAAAATGTCGCGGCGGGTGTGCTGGATGATGATGGGCTCACGTACAAGCGACGCGCACTCGTATCCGTGCAGTGGGATGTGTTTAGTGGTGGCTGGTGGGCCAATCGGCAGGCGGCCCAAGCGCTGGCGAACGACCGCAAAGCCGTGCAGATCGCCGCACGCCAGTCGGTGCAAGACGCGGCCTACAGTCAGCGTTTTACGGCTATTATTCAGGCCTTCAACGACGCCAAGATTCCCATATTGCAGCATCGGGCTCAATTGCTTGACGCTCTTGCAGGGCTGACCGAGGCTCTCTATCGGGCCAACTACCTTGGGTGGGATCGTGTGGTTGAACTCGCTGGGCAGCAAGCCGAAGTTCATCTGCAACTGGCCAACTTCGAGGCCTACAATCGGCAGTT
>CAYYHN010000208.1:0-7113 GCA_964471245.1 uncultured Rhodothermaceae bacterium
GATTGCGAACACGCGCCGTACGGTTCAGCATCTGCTGGGCGACCATTCTGTCCATGCCATTCCTGTCCCCAGTATGGGTGCTGAAGACTTCGCCCACTACCTCACACACGTACCGGGTGTCCTTATTCGTGTTGGTACCTGCAACAGCGATGCTACCGCGTATCCACTGCACCACGCAAATTTTGACATCGCTGAGGACATACTGGCACCAACGGCGAATGTAATGGCGCATACGCTGGTTCGACACCTACGGGACGGGATATAATCACGCGGGATTATTTCAAAATCTACGTTCTCCTAACCTAAGTACCCCAACCAGTCCAAGCTGTGGGAAACCAAGAATAGATGAGACGACGTGTTCCAGAGAACTCGGCTAACGTTCCGTCTTCCCTTACATTCTTTCCTCGCTTCGTCCATGCAACTCAATTCCAGACTAGAGGTCCAAGCTTGAGTAATCCTATCCAGCAAGCAACGTTTTACCTCGATTTTCCTTGAAGGGCACTGATATAGCCTGTAGTTTATCAGGCATCAGATATACCGAGAATCACCTTATCCTATTCCGATAATGGCAACCACCTATCAACACCCCAATTCCGTTGCATGGAGCGATGCAGAAACACGTGCGTCGTTCATCACACGGACATACCTCCACCTCTTTGGCGCGATCTTACTCTTCGCTCTGATTGAGGTATTCTTTTTCACGAGCGGGATCGCCTATGGCATGGCAGAAGCCATGCTTGGCGTTAACTGGCTGCTCATTTTGGGCGGTTTCATGGTCGTAAGTTGGCTGGCAAGCCGCGCGGCGCATAGCTCAATGTCGGTGCCGGTGCAGTACTTGGCTTTGGGCGGCTTTGTCCTTGCGCAAGCCATCATCTTCGTCCCGCTGCTCGTGATCGCAGAAATCACGGCACCGGGCGTCATTGAGAGCGCGGCGTTGGTTACGCTGCTCGGCTTTACGGGGCTGACGGCGGTTGCGTTTGTAACACGTAAAGACTTCTCATTCCTCCGCGGAGCTCTCATGTGGGGCGGCGTTGTGGCATTGGTGTTAATTGTAGCGAGCGTGCTCTTTGGCTTCGAGTTGGGTACGTTCTTCTCGGTTGGCATGATTGCCTTCGCCGGAGCCGCGATTCTCTACGATACGTCCAACATCCTACATCACCACCCTGCGGATCGGCATGTGGGCGCAGCCTTGGAACTGTTTGCTTCGGTCGCGCTGATGTTCTGGTATGTACTCCAGCTCTTCCTCTCTCGCGATTAAGGTCGCAAGTAGCTGTTCAAGCCTGTTAACGGGTGTAGCTTCATGGGCTGCACCCGTTTTTTTTTGTTTAACGCACGTTGCGCGCCTCACTATCTAACGCGAAGGGTGGTCGGCCTGCAAGTACAAACTTCTTGAAACGTAGCTATGGCTCACTTTTTTCCTGTCCATCCCTTCAAATCATCCTTCCCACGATAGTTGGACACAAATTGAATTAATGATCCTCACCTAGTACGGCGCGTGCTACCCACTCAAAGTCAATCTCGCTAGCGATCGGGTGCACGTAGTCAGGCAAAGGTGCATCGGAGGCAGGCATGCCAAAAACGGGGCGACCGACTTCGTGCGCCCATTGCATGGCTAAAGCGTTGGGCGTTTTCGGCTTTGGCTCGATGAATACACATGCATCAGCCAAGGCAGCCATGACGTGTGCCCGGGTCTTGTCGTCGTAGTCGAATGGGCCATGTTGAAGTGCAAAGGGCGAGATCAATATGCCACCCGACCGAACACTTTGGCTCGCCATTGGTCGCAGCGGCGGTGGCAGATGGGCCATCCCGGCTGCAAGCACGACCATCACAGGCACACGGGTCGCACCGGTTGTGGCAATCTTCTGAACGACGACATCGAATCCAGATAACCCAGCGGTTACAGGCGCGATGCGCAATGCTTTGAGGTGGCGCTGCAAGGCTTCGCTGCGTTCAAAATGGTCGGGCTGCAAGGGTGGCGTGGCGAAGAAGGCTACACGCGGCCGGGCGAATGCGTCGAGGCGACCATAGGTTTGTAAATAAGCAGGCTGGTAGCTATTCGGCAGCATCTCGAAGGCAGCGGGCCATGCCTCGTGCCGAGATGTCAGCACCTCAAGGCGACGGCGGGCCAATTCGAGGAGTGTGCGGTCGGCTTCAGCTAGCGCTGGCGTCATCACGGTATCGTCGAAAAGATTGGCAACAAGATTTGCAGCCTTAGGCACGCCCTTAAGACGTGTAAGCACCTGTTCGTGCGGGTAGCGCCGTACATCTTCCAAGGAAGAAAAATGCCGGAGAAGCCGCCGGGCGGTGACCTGCCCTACGCCATCGAGTGCGAGCAATGCGAACAAAAACCGTGTAGAGTCGGACACTGTAGCGTTTAGGTAGTGTAAATGAAATGCCTTCTTGTAAATTACGGCGCTCAACCCAGTTTTCATGCACTGAACCTGCTAATACGAACCGACTATGCTTCGTAATGTCCGACAGTTTTTGCGTTCGTTGCGCATTGGTGCCGAACGTCCACCCGAGCGAGCCATAACCCTGAGCGGAGGTGGCGCACGAGGTGCTTATCAGACGGGCATCCTGAAATACATCGCTGAGACCTTCCCACACGCATCTTTCCCCATCATGACAGGGGTCTCAGCTGGTGCCATTAATGTTGGGCACATGGCGAACCACGTGGGTACCTTCCGCGAGGGTGTTGATAAGCTCTTGGACTGCTGGTTGGAAATTGAACCCGAAAAGGTGTTTGTCTCAGAGTCGAGCTTTCAGTTCTTTTGGAACCTATATCGCCGCAGTCGCGCCAATGGCGATCAAGATATTTTCCAGCACAAAGGACTCCTTGATACGTCTCCTCTTCGCTCCTTTCTGGCAGAAAAGCTAGGCGTTTCTAAAACCCAGCCGATGCTCACAGGCGTTGGGCGCAACCTTCAGGAAGGCCGCCTCAAGGCCGCTGCGCTTCTGACGACCAGCTACACGACTGCGCAAACCGTGAGTTGGGTGCAAGGACGCGATGTGCGCCATTGGGAGCGCCCCGACCGCATCAGCATCCAAACGACACTCAGCCTCGATCATATCATGGCCTCGACAGCCCTCCCGCTCGTATTCCCCGCAATCCGGCTGGGCAAAGCGTGGTACGGAGATGGCGGTGTACGACTAGCAGCCCCACTGGCCCCAACCGTACATCTTGGAGCGACACATATTCTTGCGATTGCGACCCGGTATGACCGTAGTAGTTCCGAAGCTGCCACACCGCTCATCCAAGGCTACCCACCTACCGCGCAAGTCCTCAGTGTGCTCATGAACGCCGTCTTCCTCGATGCCCTTGATCAAGACGCCTTGATGATGCAACGCATCAACGACCTTCTAGAACAAACGCCCCGCCGCAACTGGAACGGACTTCGTCCTATCCACCTACTGCTGATACGCCCCTCTCGCGATCTTGGCAGACTAGCTGGTGACTACCAGTTTGACACGTCTGGCATTCTCGACTTGCTCATCACACAACTAGGCAGTAAAGAAACCGAGAGCCCCGACTGGCTCAGTATGCTACTCTTCCATCGCCCTTACATTGAAACTGTCATCGACATTGGCTACACCGACGCGCGTAATCAGTACGACGCTTTAGCCCGCTTTTTTTCCACAGATTAATGGATGCACGGCCCCTTTAAGTCGTTGTTTGTTGCGTTCTTTGTAAGCGTGTCACCTCTTTTGTACTCAGGAAAGTCCCCCTATATTCGTCTACTGAAGCCGCCGATACCTATAATATACCGCTCACACACTAAGGTTGAACGTATTCTTGTGCCATTAGCTTCGCTATTGGGTGTGCTACTATCGACATAGCCTTGCCACATGGAAACCTCAATTTAGAGGTTATGGCATCCTATTATGCTTGGGTTTGGCGTTGAGCTTGTTCGGTTCCACTCAGGCTGCCAAAGCACAAACTGTAGAATCTCCTCCTAGCATATCGCTTGCAACCGCCCGCGCTGACAATGACGGTAATGGCCAGCCCGACCGGCTTGGCGATACAGTGCAAATAGCTGGTATCGCAACCACAGGTTCGCATGACTTGGCCAGCGACCACCTTGAACTCTATGTTCAGGATCACGAGAGCAGCCTGAACATCATAGCGGATCGGGTTGACGCCACGGTAGCTCCGGGGGATAGTGTTGTCGCTACCGGCGTTTTGGAACAATTTAATGGCCTGACACGCTTACGAGCGTCTAGTTACCACGTCTACCAAAGCAATGCCCCCCCGATAGCTCCGCTCCGAACAGAACTCTTTGATCCAGAAACCGCCGAAACACTTGAAGGACATCTCATCACTCTTGAAGGAAGTGCCTTCAACATGCAAGCTACGGCTGCTGGGAGGTATTTTGTACTAAGCACATCCCCAGACTTTAGCCTTGTCGTCTTCATCCAACGCTCGCGTGAGGAGGAATTTGACTTCGCCAACTGGACCAACAACACACCTGTTCGTGTGACAGGCATCCTAGGCCAATGGGACCGTGAGCCACCGTACAATACGGGCTATCAACTCTACCCACGTACACCTGATGACATAGAAGTCATCGACCGCTCGCAAGCGTTTTATCAGATGGTTGTAGCCATTGTGCTGGGCTTACTTGTACTCGTCGGCACATGGGTAATCGCCCTTCGGATCGAAGTAAAACGCCAAGCACGCCGCCTTGCCGATAGCGAGCGGCGCCTCCGTACGGTGTTCGAGGGCGTCACCGATGCCATCCTTGTGGCGTCCCTTGACCGCGTGATTCAACAGGTTAATCCCGCAAGTACTGAGCTTCTAGGAATCCCGTCCGAAACGCTCCTCACCCAACCGCTAGACAAATTTCTTAATGAAGACGGATTGCATTGGCTGGATACGGCTACGCAGGATGCCCTGCGGCACAAGACCGTACAAAAAGACCTTCATATCGTTCATGAAGATGAACGTACAACCCTAGTGAGTGCTACACTTTCGGCTGTAGACTTCGATGGGGAGCCACATTTGTTATTCGTCTGCCGCGACATTAGTGCGTACCATGCCATTCAATCGGCTTTAAAAGAATCGAAAGAGAAAGCAGAACGGCTTACCGACCAGAAATCAGCTCTGATTGCAAGCATGAGCCACGAGATGCGTACACCATTGACCAGTATCATTGGATTTGCCTCGGTGATGGAACACAGTCTTCAAGGAGAAGAGCATAAGATGATCGGTCTCGTACATCGGGCAGGCATCCGTTTGTTAGGCCTCGTCAACAACCTGCTCGATATGGCTCGACTGGAATCGGATCATCATAGGTTGCATCCCTCTGAGTTTCTCTTGGCTGACTTACTCGACGAGCTCGTCAGGCTGCTTGAACCCATGGCACATGCCAAAGAACTCGCGCTTACACTAGAGATGCCACATCGAAACTTATGGGTGCATGTGGACCGCGAAGCACTGCATCGAATCGTGGAAAACCTAATGACCAACGCAATCAAATATACGGACGAAGGTCATGTGACCATCCGGGTAAAGTTGAGCAAAGATGGGTGGACACTGGCGGTTGCCGACACGGGACCTGGCATCCCAGAATCTTTCAGGCCGCATCTGTTCGAAGAATTCCGCCGTGTTCACGCTACCAGCAGCGATCAACAGACAGGTTCGGGCCTTGGTCTTGCGCTTACACACCGACTCGTGCAGGCTCTTGGCGGTCAAATCAGAGTGGATAGCACTGTTGGCAAGGGCTCTACGTTCAACGTGGAGTTTGCCTACTCACATGTTATGTTGCGCTCCGGGCATGCCGCGGTTCTTTCGTAATGAGTTAAGCACTTAGGCCGCGTCTTTGTGTAAACTTGGAAATGCAGCATACACATCTAGCGACTGCCATGGGCGGCCATTCACGAAGACAGGTATCTCGTAGAATTCTGCATAATGCATAATACGATGACTCAAGGTGGCAAAGTCGGGGAAAAGATGCGGTACCTCAAAACGCTTCTGATTCGCTCCTTCTACGCGTAGTGCATGATCCAACAAATCGATGCGCTGCACGTTGATCCAGTCGAATTTCTTGAGCCGGCGGGCATAATCATATCCGGCAACGCAGCGATCAGAAAGCTTGACACACCACAGGACTTGGCGAATGTGTCGTAGGCGGCTTCCTCCCCATACAGCGTACGTTAAGAGACTGCTGAGAATGATGAGGATGATGTGCACGGAGGTCATACCAAGCTTGGCCCCAAAGAGCAACAAGAGAGCCGTTCCCGAAAACAGCCCCATTGCCCCCAGCGAGATCGTGGCGGCTTGGCTGCGCACATAGCGTTGCACCTCTTCATTTTCAAACGTCTCGTACCAGTCTGACATGTGATTTTGCCCCCTGAAATACAATTACCGAAGCGCTTCCACCCAGAAACGGTGTTAAAAGACGTTTAAGACAACAACTGTTCCCGAATTGATTGCGAAGGTGCTTTTCAGCAACAGACCATGTCGTAACCTTTCCAATACGCTCTTCGTCTGCCCCTACGACGCTATTCACCTCTTAGTTACCCTGCATGCCTCCACAATCGTTTTCCTTCTGGCGTACATTTCTTCCGCTTCTCGCAACGTTGGTACTCGCTGCCCCCGCAGCCGCCCAAGTCACACTACGCGGTGTAGCGCTTGATGCCGAGACGCAAACGCCGTTGCCTGCTGCAACGGTCCAAGTCGCCAATACTTACCAAGGCACCATTACCAATGGCGAAGGTGCCTTCGTTCTCAGCGTCCCGTCGCTGCCCGTTACGCTGGTCGTGCGCTACATCGGCTACAGAACCGTCGAGCGTGTGATCACGCAGTCGGATGACACGGTGACCATTGCGTTAGCTCCGGTCGCGCTTGCACTCGATGAGGTCGTAATCACAGGCGAGGACCCGGCCATTCGCATCATGCGCGAAGTCATTGCACGCAAGCAGCAGTGGCGTGCTACGCTTCAGACAACCCAGGCAGATGTCTACAACCGCTTTACACTACAGAACGACACCGGCATCGTGTCGATTATGGAGAGCCTCACGGAAGCATGGTGGGACCGTGAAGAAGGCACCCGCGAAATCGTCCGGGCGCAGCGCAAGACCAACAACCTTGGGTTCGACGAATTCCTGCCAGCC
>CAYYHN010000209.1:0-7096 GCA_964471245.1 uncultured Rhodothermaceae bacterium
AGACCGCCAGATCACCTCGCGCAGCCCGAAGTCAGAATCCTCAACGCCCTCTAAGGCGGCCAACAGGCGGCAAGCCATCGCTGAAACGTAGGGTGATGATCGGCCCACGCATGCCAAGCTGATTTCGCCCACGCCCAAACGAGGTGGCCATGTTCTTGAGCATCGCGAGCTGTCCACACATCTGCGATGGTTAACGCTCCCATCGAAGTCGGCGGCGGAAGCCAGCGGTAGACGGATTTGTCTCGTGCCGCGCCCTGAATGACACGACCTGCATCCGAGAGCGGGACATTGTGTTCGAAGATGGCACAGAGGGTGATGCCATGCAGTGCGACGGAGCGGAGCGCCTGTGGCGACGGCGTGCCCGGATGCTGAAGCGCGTACGCATCGACGGTGAGCCGATGGACAGCATAATAGGCCAGATTGCTGTATTCGCGCGCCAGCACCTCACCGTAGTACGCCCAGCAACGAGGCGAGGACATCATGTACGGATGAGTCGGACCATCCATTTGAGGGAAGACGGCTCCGCAACCTGTACAGACTTCATTCGGCATGAACACCTTATGCGACATCCCAATCATCAAAGCTAAGGTCGAGGCGTTCCAGTTCGGCTTGGGGTGGGCCGGTCCATGTTGGCATCGGGACATTGCCTTCATACCGCAGGTCGGCCATGCCTTCTTTGGTTGTCCAATAGCCGGAGGCTACGAGGTCGCGGAAGAGGTTGAAGAACGTTACGCCATGGGCAACGCTTGGGTCTGCATCGTCGGGGTAGGCAATCTCGTCGAGCACGGTACGACGTTCGGCCTCGTTGGCTTCAAGAAAGGGTTTGCCTGTGCGCCGGATGGTGTGGACGTTAAGCCATGCCAAGCCGCCTCGCACCGGGACGTGTAACGCAGGCTTATCGAAGACGATGAAGTCCATGAAAGCAGGTACACCAAGATCAGAGGCACTGCCTGAGCGCTCGTCGGCGGGCAGAATGAGGTCGGCAAGAACAGAGACGGTTTCAAACTCACGATCGGTGAAGAAGACGCGGCTGTCGGGCTGGGCTGTAGCCTGCTCGTGGGCCTGTTGCACGTCATCCGACGACAAGGTGCAGCCAGCGGCAAGGGTAAGCGGTGTGACGGCGAGGAGTTTGAGCGAGGAACGGCGGTCCATGGCAGAGCAGCGTGTAACGTGAAAGCTAGATTGCGCCTTCTTGGCGGAGACGGACGATGTGGTCGGCAGTGCGCCATGCCATCGCGAGGATGGTCCACGTCGTATTCTTGTGCGCCTGCGAGACGAACGGCGCGGCGTCCGCAACGAACAGGTTGGGCACATCGTGGGCTTGGCAATACGCGTTGAGGGCCGATGCGCTTGGATCGTCGCCCATACGCACGGTGCCGACTTCGTGGATGATGCGGCCTGGCGTCAAGATGCCGTAGCCTTGCTCGCGGGTGGGCATCGGTGAGAGCGTAAGGCCGCCCATCGCTTGCACCAATTCGCGAGCAGTCTCCTGTGCGTGCTTCATCTGGTTGTACTCTTGGTCGCTCCACGTCACATGAAAACGAAGCACAGGAATGCCGTACTTGTCAACCGTCGTAGGGTCGATCTCGCAGTAATTCTCACGGCGTGCAATCATCTCGCCGCGCGCGGAGAATCCGGCGAAGGCACCGAAGAACCGGCGGTAGTCGTTCTTTAGCTGAAGACCGTAGCCACCGCCGCCACGCGGGCGCGACTCGCCCACATGGTTGGCAACCATGGCATTGAACCGGTGGATGCCGCCCATAAAACCGTAGCTTGGTTGCCCGCGTCCGCCCCATACTTCGAGGTGGTAACCGCGCGCGAAGTCACGCCGCTGGTTGTAGGCATGCCACGGGATGTAAATGTGCGCCCCGCCAACCCCGTCTTCATTGTACTGCGGACGATCCATAAGCTGCGGAAAGAAGCCGACCACGTCGGAGCCGGTTGAGTCCATCAGGTAGCGCCCGACTACGTCGCTCGAATTGGCAAGGCCGTTCGGGTGGCGCGGCGACTTTGAGTTGAGCAGCAAACGGGCCGTTTCGCAAGCACTTGCCGCCAGCACCACCGACCGCGCGCGGACTTGGTATTCGCGGTAGTCCGTGGTGTTAATGTACGAGAGCCCGGTCGCGCGGCCTTCTGCGTCCGTCATCACCTCGCGGACCATTGCGCCCGAAATAATCTCGAGATTGCCGGTCTCCAAGGCTGGATCGAGCAAAACGGAAGGCGAGGAGAAGTTCGAATGCGTTGCACAACTGCGTCCGCATTGCGCACAGTAGTGGCACGCAGGTCGGCCATTGAGAGGGCGCGTCAGCACCGAAAGTCGGTTGGCCAAGACCGGCAAGCCGATTTTCTTGGCACCTTTCATCACGAGGAGTTCGTGCACGCGCGGCATCGGCGGTGGCAGGAAGATGCCGTCTGGTTCATTATAGAATCCATCGCGGTTGCCGAAGATGCCGACGAGACGATCGACGCGATCATAGTACGGGCTGATGTCGTCGTAGCTGATGGGCCAGTCATCGCCGAGGCCGTCGAGGCTGCGGCCACGGAAGTCGTCGGGGCCAAAGCGCAGGGAGATGCGCCCCCAATGGTGCGTTCGGCCGCCAACCATTCGTGCGCGGAACCAGTCCCAGGCGGTGCCTTCGGCGCGGGTGTACGGTTCGCCTTCGATCTCCCAGCCGCCCAAGCAGGCATCAAATTCGCCAAATGGGCGTTCGGGTGTAGCTCCTCCGCGTCGTGGTGAGTCGTAGTTCCACTGCAACATGGCTCCGTCCGACTGGGCGGTCCACTGCGGTCCTGCTTCTAGGACGACGACATCGGCTCCGGCTTGCGCGAGCACATAGGCTGCCATGCCACCTCCCGCACCCGATCCGACGATGGCAACATCATAGACGCGAGGTGTTTGGATCGCAGGCATAGGTCAACACAGCAATGAGGAAGGGGACGGTCTTTAACAAAGTAGGCGTCTGTTTTCCGAACGTCAAGCGCCTACATCAATGCCAGAATATGAACCGTATGGCTTGAATTGCGTTGAGCATGGGCGAATAGGCATTCAACCCCAGATAATCATGGCTAGCACCCACGACTACATCAATTCTAACCGTGACGCTTGGGATCGGGCGGCAGGCACATATGCCGATGAGGTGGCGCAAGACATTGCGTTTCTGCGAGATGGAGGTGTGAGTCTACTTGAGCCCGAGCGGCGCTTGCTCGGCGATCTTTCTGATGTACAGATGGCCATCCACTTGCAATGCTCGCACGGCCGTGATGCGCTTTCGTTGCTCAACCTTGGTGCCGCTTCAGTGGTCGGCATTGACATCAGTACGGCGATGCTTGCACAGGCGCGGCAAAAGTCTGAGGCATTGGGAGCTGCTGCGCGTTGGATGGAGAGCGAGGTGCTGGCGGTACCACACACGCTCGATGGAACGGCCGACCTTGTGTATACGGGCCAAGGCGCGTTGCCTTGGGTGTCAGATTTACAGGCATGGGCACAGGTCGTGATGCGGCTCCTGCGGCCTGGTGGACGGCTGCTCATCTACGAAGGTCATCCGCTGAGCCAGCTATGGGATACCGAAGCGACAACGCATCGCTTGAAGGCTGATGGTCGAGGTTATTTCGATGTGCATCCACGCGCCAACGAGGATTTTCCAGCAGCCGCGACGGCACGCTACACACCCGAAGGCGAGGCGGTACCCACGGCATGGGAATGGGTCTGGCCGCTTGGAGCTGTTGTGACGGCAGTGGCCGAGGTTGGTCTACGCATCGAGCGACTCGAAGAACATCCACAGCCTTTCTGGAACCAGTTTCCCAACATGTCACCCGAGGCGCTCGCTCGTCTTCCGCATTGCTATGCGCTCCTTGCAAGGAAGGTAGAAGGCAGGTAGTCAGAGGGGCAGGCTCGCGTGTTTCGCCGGACGCATGTTATCAGGGAAGAGTGAGGGGATGAGTTGCTCCTTCAGCATGGGCGCTGTAGCTTGTTAGCCCTTTCCATATCGCCCCAAGCCCTCACCCATTTATGCTTGCCTACACCAAACGCCTGCGCTGGCTCGTGGACGTCTGCACGCCCCGCCTATTGGCATTCGACGCCTTCTCGACGCAGCAACGACCGGCACCGGATAAATGGTCGCCACGCGAACTGATCGGGCATCTTATCGACTCAGCTTCGAATAACCATCGGCGCTTTGTACGGGCGCAGTTCCGGGATACGATGGTGTTTCATGGGTACGATCCAGACCAATGGGTAACCGTGCAGCACTACAATGAGGTGCCTTGGCCTGAGCTGGTTGCGCTCTGGGGGGCGTTCAATCGGCACCTTGCGCATGTGATGGTTGTGACGCCCGAGGAGGTGCGCCTTCGTACCCACAAACAGCATAACCTCGACACGGTCGCATGGCAGGCAGTTCCCAAGGGGCAACCCGTCACGCTCGACTACTTTATGGCCGACTATGTGGGACACCTTGAACATCACCTTCGGCAACTCCTCGGCGACGATTTGGGTGCTGCCGCAGTAAAAATGTAGGTATGACAGCTTCCCATGCCATCGATATCCAAGCTGCCTTCGATGCCGTTTGGGCGGTGACGGAAGCCGTGGAAGCATGGCCGACTTGGACGCCTACGGTGGAATCCATTACACTTCTTGGTGATGAGCCACTTCATGTGGGGAGCCAAGCACGTATCAAACAGCCTGTCCAACCCGAGGCACTATGGACCGTCACGACATTAGCGACGGGGCGGATCTTTGCGTGGGAAACCCAGCGGCTTGGTTTATGGATGCGTGCCACCCACGAAATTGAAGCCCACGAAGGCGGTACGATCAACCAACTACGGGTAGAAATGGGCGGCTTCCTCGCCTATGTACTAGCGCCGTTGTTATACCCGGCCATGCATTGGGCACTGGCACAGGAAAACGCGGGGCTGAAAAGGTTCTGCGAACAGGTTGCTACGCGGGTGCCATGAGTAGCGCTCGTCATATTCTCAGCCTCGGCCTCGTTACGATGCTCGTCAACGTTGTGCTGATGCTTGTCAAGCTTGTCACAGGCACTGTAGGCAACTCCAACGCTTTGGTTGCTGATGGGATCGAGTCGGCATCGGATGTGGTTGTTTCGCTCATCACATGGATTGGCTTCTACTGGTCGCTGCGGCCCCCCGATGACAACCATCCATTTGGGCATGGGCGCATCGAGTCGCTGGCGGGGATGTTTTCGGGTGTGGCGGTCGTAGGGGCAGCCATCACGATTGGTACACTAAGTGTGTTCGAGATCCTATCGCCACAAACCAGTCCGGCGTGGTACACCTTGCCGGTATTACTGCTTGTGGTGTGCGCCAAGGTGTTTCTTTCACGGCAGATTGCTGCCGAAGCCACCGAACGCGATAGCCGTGCGCTCGAAGGCGACGCATGGCACCATCGCGCCGACGCCCTTACGTCAGGTGCAGCAGCAATAGGCATCGCCATCGCCCTCATCGGTGGCGAGGCATGGGCCGTCGCCGACGATTGGGCCGCGTTGCTAGCCTGTGTCATCATCTTTGCAGGCGGTGTGCGCCTCATCCTGCATGCGCTCCACGAGAATCTGGATGGCAACGTGGATACCAGCGTCGAGGAGGCTATTCGTACCCACGCCGCGTCTGTGCCTGAGGTGCGTGCCATCGAAAAGTGCATGGTGCGCAAGAGCGGCAGCCAGTATTTCGCCGAACTCCACGTCGAGGTCGATCCCCATATGACGGTAGCGCAAGGGCACTTCGTTGGGCATCAAGTCAAGGACCACCTCTTGGCCATGCTCCCACGCCTCGGCGATGTCGTCATTCACCTCGAACCGCATGGTATTGGCTACGAAGCCGTTGCTTTGGCGGCGAAAGATTGAGATCACGTGCCCCTGTTTATCCATTCCAGCATAAGCAGCGCCTTTCGCTTACATGTCAACGTGGATCAGCTGATCGTCTATTATGGTGAGTTCACACCCCACGGTTGGATTGAAGTAGGTCGCGACAGTAATGACGAGGGGCGTTCCTTCGCGAATGGTGTACTGCAGGTAGTCGCCTGTCTCAAGTGTTGCTACGATGTGTTGTTGCGTGGCATTCGGTTGAAACTGCTGGCACAGGATGCGCACCTCCTTTTCAGCTTCAATCCACGAGAAAGCCGCCCAAGCTACCAAGAGCATGGCGGCAAGACGTACAAGAATGAGGCGTTTGGATGGCATATGGCTGGTTGAAACTGCGTGTGCAAAAAAGAGCGTGAGCACATATTCTGCGCCCACGCCCCAGAGTATAGCAAGAATCGAATGGGTTGATGGTATTGTCAGGATCGGGCGCAACGTAGAAACCGCGGCGCTCAGCAAGTATGCGCCTGAATACCATCGACTATTTCGAGCGCCGCTATAGGCTACTTATCGCGCGAGGTATGTGCGGTTGTTGTTGCCGCTTGTGGGCGGCACCCATTCTCAGCAACAATGGCAACCATTTCGCCCCGTCGGTCAGGCGTGAAGTTCAGAAACGCACTGGCTACATTGACGATCGCGTTCGGCTCTTTGAAGCCGCCGAGGATGACGCCATTCGCTCCCAACTCAGCCGCAGCTTTCTTGGCTTTGCGGATCATCTGTGCCTCATTCGTAAAGTTAACGTCACCCTGAGCGTGAATGATGGCTACTTCCTCGTAGGCACAGGCGACAGACTCGGGAGTGCGGTAGACTTGGACGGCATCTGCCGAAATAGCCGAGCGGTTCCCTTGGTCAAGCATCGTCGTTTGCGTTTGAACGCAGCCGCTCATGGCGACCGACAAGACAACAGCAATGGAAAAAGGGCGGAAGATGGATGGTGTAAATAACATGGTTATGTTCAGTTTTATGCGTGATGAGGTGGTTACGGTTTAAAGGAGGGTTACTTGATCAGCAGCATGGTGCGTGTCGTGACGTGCTCAGCTGCTGACATCCGGTAGAGGTATAGGCCACTCGGAAACGAGGTGGCATCGAAAGTGACTTGGTGTGTGCCCTGTGCATGCCACTGGTCGTCGAGCAACGTGGATACGCGGCGGCCGAGAGTATCGAACACTTCCAGCGTGATCGCTTGTGCGGCTGGCAGGTCGAAGGCGATGGTTGTGGCAGGGTTGAAG
>CAYYHN010000210.1:0-7082 GCA_964471245.1 uncultured Rhodothermaceae bacterium
CTTGCCGGACATCGCCCCACGCGCTGCGTAATTCTTGGCGCTCCAACCAAAAGTAGATAGCCAACACGATCAGCACCGCCACACTTGTCGCCGTGGCGTTGATGAGAAACATGACGGCAACACAACCGAGTGCGCCCAGCAGCGACCAGAACCAATGCACCCGCAGTTTGGGCCGGAACGACGGGTTACCAAGAAAGCGCTCTAGGCCAGCGGTGATGTTCAACACACCATACGTCGTCAAGAAGAACATCGTCAGGATCGGGGCGATCAGGTTGAGGTCACCAAGGACGACGGCAATGATGGCGATGCCGAACGTAGCAGCCGTACCTATGCGCGGCTCATCGTCGGGACCACTGCCGCGCCCGAGGAAACGCAGCGAGGGTGGTAGGACGCCGTCTCGGGCGAGGGCTTGGAGTACACGGGGTGCTCCCAAGATGGAGCCGACCGCGCTGGAGAGCGTCGCGCCCCACACGCCGAGTAGGATTGCATCGCCCCAAAAGGCAAGCTTACGCATGATCAACGGGTCGTGGAGCAACTGCTCCTCCGTCGCCCAGAACGACAGCAGCACGGGCAGCGACATGTAGATCAGGTACCCCACAGCCACTGCTGCCAACGTACCGATTGGGATGGACTTGCCCGGATCCTTTAGGTCACCCGATAGATTTACCCCAGCCATGATGCCTGTAACGGCTGGAAAGAACACGGCGAACACCACCCAGAAACTCGCCTTAGGCAAGGGCTCTGGCGGTGGCAGGGTAGTCGCATCGGTGGGTCCACCAAAGGCCAACGACAACAACGACAGGGCAATCGCCCCCATGATGAAGTACTGCGTCTTGATCGCCAGATCAGCCGACTTAAACGCAACCAGCGCCACAACGACCGTCGTTACAATGGCGATAAAGGTCGCGTCCATGCCCGGGAAAGCCTGTACGACACTTTCAGCAAACCCAATGGTGTACAGCGCCACAGAGAGTGCTTGCGCAAAGTAGAGCGGAATCCCAACAGCCCCACCGGCCTCTATGCCAAGCGAACGGCTGATCATGTAGTAGGCACCACCGCCTTTCACCCGCTGTGCCGTTGCGATGGCCGAAATCGATAGCGACGTGAGAAACGTGATGGAGGTAGCCAACGTCACGATTGCCAGCGTACCCCACAGTCCGACGTTGCCCACGACCCAGCCAAAGCGCAGGTACATGATGACGCCGAGGATCGTAAGCAGCGAAGGTGTGAAGACCCCGCCAAATGTACCCAAGTTGCCCCCTGGCAAAGCCGAAGGCGCACCATTTGAGGTGATCTCGGAAGCCGAAGATGTTGCGTTGGCGGTAGCAGAACCGACCATATAGGAAAAAAAGCTGTTTCAGAAGGCAAGAAACGGACAAGAAGCGATCAAACTAAGGCCTTTGGAACGCTTCCGGAAGCATACACGCACATGCTGTGCCCAAGTCTGCGTCTCGGGGTCCAGATTAAGTTGTGTGCTAATTTGCCGATACACGACAATGGTGATGCGTCCCCTTTGGCCACGCAGCTTGGCTTTACTCTAGCCATGTGGACTCCTCCGCCACCTGATGCAGTTTATCACGCAGAGAACACAGAAGTACATGCACCCGCTTCTCGCGCGACAAATCAAGGCGTGCTTTGATGGGCAACTTCCGGATACCCCAGCGATGACAAAATTCATCGCTGCGGTTGAATCGACCTACGCCAACCAACAAGCTGTGCACGCCCACGAAGCAGAGGCAGCAGTGCTGGAGAAGCTACGCGCTACGCTTTCAGCCTTGCAAGTTGGGCATTTCGACGAGGAGTTACTCGATAACAACGTCGATGCCTTAGCCAATCTGCTGCATGAACAGGTTACGATGCGCAACCACACCGAAGCCTTGCTCCGCGAGCGAGAGGAAGGCTTGCGGCTTATTTTAGAAAGCGCGAAAGGCTATGCCATCTACCGTTTAGATCGGGATGGACACATCACTAGTTGGAATGCTGGTGCGGAACGTATCACGGGCTACCTGAGCAGCGAGGTGCTTGGGCGGCACTATGCCTTCTTCTACCTCGATGACGAACGTCCCCGAGAAAGCCGCAATGCGCTGCTGAAGCAAGCCATTTTGCAAGATAAGATCGAAGCCGCAGGCTGGCTGCGTCGAAAAAGCGGTAGACGCTACTGGGCCGACATCACGCTGACCGCCCTTAGGAGTGCGGACGGCGTGCTGCTCGGATTTGTCATGATTACGCGTGATACCACCGAAAGCAAAGAGGCTGCCGAGACCTTACGCCTAGCCAAAGAGGCCGCCGAGGCCGCCAGCATTGCTAAGGGCGAGTTTCTCGCCAACATGAGCCATGAGATCCGCACGCCCATGAATGCCGTCATTGGCATGACAAGCCTGTTGCTCGACACCAACCTCGACGATGAACAACGCGACTTCGTAGAGACCGTCCGAACAAGTGGCGATGCGTTGCTAGCTATTATCAATGACATCCTCGACTTCTCCAAAATCGAGGCTGGGATGCTTAGCCTCGATATCCATCCGTTCCGACTCCATGAATGTATCGAGGACACCCTCGACCTGTTCGCTTCGAAGGCTGCTGAGAAAAGTCTCACGCTAGCCTATGACATCCCAGCTGATGTGCCTGAAGTCATCGGTTCTGATGTGACACGCCTCCGCCAGATCCTCATGAACCTTGTAAGCAACGCGGTCAAGTTCACATCAGCTGGCGAGGTCACCATTTCTGTGCATCAGGAGCAGCAACCGGACGATTCAACCCTTCAACTCTTCTTTGAAGTCACAGACACAGGCATTGGCATTCCCGAGGACCGGATGCATCGCTTGTTCAAGTCGTTCTCGCAGGTGGACTCTTCGAATACCCGCAAGTACGGCGGGACCGGGCTCGGACTCGTGATTAGCAAGCGTCTGGTGGAAATGATGGGTGGTGATATTGAAGTAACGAGTACCGAGGGTGAAGGCACAACCTTTCGGTTTAGTATCAACGTCGGTGCCGTTGCACAGTCCCCATCCCTGGCAGGCAAAGCAGCTTGGCAAGGCAAACAGGTACTTGTGATATCGTCCAATAAGACGATGGCCTCGACACTTGCCGACTTGGTGCACCGATGGGGCTTGCAGCCCGTTACCATGAATGCATTTGATGCCGCCGTGCATGCGATCCAGCAGCCCAAGCCGTTTGCGGCGGTGTTGTATGATGTAGCTCCTGGCTCTGAGTCTGCTCATGAGGTCGCAACGGCGCTGCGTGCAAACGACGAGTGTTCTCATCTTCCCCTGCTTGTCCTCGGGGTCCGTGGTTCGGCTGAACTTCGAACGCTCCCCAGTACCTTTGAGGCTGTCCGCACCATCACCCGGCCCATCCGTCGCAGGCAGTTGCATCAAGCTCTCGCGCAATTACTCGATACCGCTCCAGCAACAAAAGTTGCGCAACGCCCAACACAGCCGCTGCATGACCAGACCTTGGCGGACCAGATGCCCTTGCGCATCTTGCTAGCAGAAGACAATCTTGTCAACCAAAAAGTCGCTACGCGTTTGCTCGAACGGCTGGGTTATCGCGTCGACACGGTGGCCAACGGGCTTGAAGTACTCGCTGCCCTCCAACGCCTTCGTTATGACGTGATCCTAATGGATGTGCAGATGCCAGAAATGGACGGGTTGGAAACTACACGACAGATTCGTGCAACGATTTCTGCAGATCAACAGCCGTACATCGTCGCCCTTACAGCCAATGCGATGCAGGAAGACCGCAAAGCCTGCCTATCTTCAGGTATGAATGACCATATCGGCAAGCCACTACGTGCAGTAGCGCTCGTCTATGCGCTCCGCCAGGCACGCCGCTTCCTGCAAAAGCAGAAGAGCATAGCCTAACTCAAGTTTGGACCTACCTGTCCAAGCTTGAGGAGACGAAGCATGGATAGCGACGAAGCGTCGAAGACCGCTGGAAAAACGCCTCCAATTCGTTTTGTTGCCTCCTCGACTCATCCTTGCTACCCAAGTTCAGACCATAGGCCAAAACTTGGGTTAGCCTAAATGTACGGCGCATACTTCGTTGGCTGGGTTTGCGTATTTTGCGACCCCGTATCCGTTTGTCGTATGCATCTATCTGCTTATGGCCGCTTGGCTCTGGGCTATCCCCCGCGACCGCTATCCTGCCTTTATACGCACCGACACGTTTGCACTCAAACGGACAGGCCAGCGACAGTTCGCGCGCATCCAGTCGGGCGACCAGATCTTTGCATACGTCTCTGGCACGAAAGCACTTGCAGGTATCTACGAGGCGCAAGGGGCACCATTCGAGGATACGACACCCTTAGTAACTGGGCAACACCTGCCCCATCGACTACGCGTCCGTCCATTACTGCGGCTGCCACGTGAAAACTGGGTTCCACTCGCTGCCTTCGCCGATACGCTCGACCTCGCCCGTGAATATGGCACGTTGCAGCGCGTCCTTCAGCAAGGTATTCACCCCCTCCCTGCGGTCGATGCCAAGGTGCTGGAGTTTCTCGTGCGTGCCCGTGAAGCCGCCAGCCTCGATACCATCCTAGCCCTTGCCGAAGCCATCCGCGCCGAGCAAGCCGACACACCGACCACACCTCACACTGCTGAACCGGAAGCGACGTATACAACACCTGCCCATACATTTTCATGGCCAGAGGCAATGGAGGCGTTACTAGCGCACCTAGCTGCCCAAGGTTTGATATATGCCCCTTGGCAGGTTGCCGCCTACGTAGCAGCCCTGCGCACGAAGCCCTTTGTGATTCTCGCAGGTGTAACGGGCACTGGCAAGACACAGTTGCCGCTCCGAATTGCCGAAGCAACAGGAAGCAAAGCACACCTTATCCCAGTCCGCCCCGACTGGACCGATAGCGCTGACGTGCTCGGCTTCAGCGACCTCCAAGGTCGCTTCCGACCGGGCGCGTTGCTTCTTGCCGCCCATGCGGCCCAACAGGATCCGAGTTGCCAACACATGGTTGTGCTCGATGAAATGAACCAAGCCAAAGCCGCACACTACCTAGCCGAAGTACTCAGTGTACTCGAACAGCGTCCAACCACCCTGCCATTGCTAACCGAGGGACTTCGACGCATGTCGGGTGCTCCTTGGGATGCGGTGCATATACCTTCCAATGCGGCCCTAGTCGGGACCGTCAACATGGATGAAAGCGGCCACAACTTTAGCCACAAGGTACTCGATCGCGCCTTTACACTTGAGCTAAGCGACGTCGATTTTTCGACGCCAGTCCCTCACGAAGCAGTCGGATCCATATCTCCTTGGCATGCTACGGCTTGGCAGCCAACCCCTGTGCACGATACAGCCTTGCTGCGCGTGAACACGGAACTCACTGCTGCCAACCGCTATCTCCGTCCGGCCAATCTCCACCTTGCCTACCGCAGCCGCGATGAAATTGCGGGCTTCCTCACTCATGCTACGGCCTTCCCTGATGCTTTCCGTACGCGCACCGGTGCCGCGGTCGACCCTATGGACCTTGCCATGATGATGAAGCTGCTCCCACGTTTACTCGGCAGCCGTATGCGCTTACAACAAGTCATTCTCGGCCTCCTTGGCTGGGCGAGTGTTGGCACGGGTTTCTCCGATGAGCGCACAGCCCGCCCTTGGCTCGACACATGGCAGCGCACCAATGATCCCGACGCTCTTGAAACAGCACGCTTCCCCCGCACTGCTGCACGCCTCACCCGCATGTGGCACGACCTCCAATACGACGGCTTCACTTCGTTTTGGGGCAGTTAGAGGGTAGTAATTGATATTTTACGCTGATGTTAGACCATGATGGCGGCTGGGCTGGATAGCGAGACTGCGAGAAAAGGCCGTCATGATCGATTTTGAGGTTTTAGTCGCACTACAGGCCGAAAACCGACGCCGCAGGCCCAAATCGAGCTACCAAACAGTCCTTTTGTACGCCATACCAATGAAGTGCCTGATTATCCAGTGGATAGAACCCCTGTCCACTGGATCATCATCCTGCACCATTCGCGCCAAAAAAGAAACGCCTGTGCATTCGAATACACAGGCGTCTTTTGCAATCAGCCAAGCCAAGGACCGCTACGTTAAGATTGAATTGTCGGGTTCTGTATGTCCCCCTGTAGAAACTTAACCAGTGCGCCTACCTACGTTCCTTGATCTCGCCATACCTACGGGTATGCCTGTGCGCAAGCGCCTTGGTGGCCACCAAAATGACCAACACATCGACCCGTCATACCAACCTTGACGCAGCACTAGTCGCCGATAGGCGAGACAAAATTGCGGTCGGCGTCGGTAGGCTCTTCAACCCAGTCGGCAACGAACACGTTGGTGTCACGTGAAGGTGTGCGCGAGATGTTGCGATTCGAACCAAAGACAAGTTTGGTACCATCGTAGGAGAACATCGGGAAAGCGTCAAAGGTGCCAGAATGCGTTAATCTCGTCAAACCGGTGCCATCCACGTTGATGAGGAACAAGTCAAAGATGCGACCACCTTCATCCAGTGAGAGATGGTTTGAGCCGAAGATGATCTTCTCGCCGCTTGGGTGAAAGAACGGGGCCCAGTTGGCACCGGGCAGATCAGTGACTTGGCGTACGTTCGTACCATCGATATCTGCCACGAAGACATTGAGTTCGCCAGGCTCAATCTGGTTTTCGGCCAGGAGTGCGAGGTAGCTCTCAGCTTCTTCGCCTGTTGGGCGGCTAGCACGCCAAACGATTTGTTGCGAGTCGCGAGAGAAAAATGCCCCACCATCGTACCCAACCTCATCGGTCAACTGGATGGTCTCGCCTGTCTCCAGTTCGTAGCGGAAGAGTTCGAGATCGCCCGTACGGGTCGAGGTGAAGATAATGTACTTGCCATCGGGGCTGACGGTTGGCTCGGCGTCGTATCCCGGACCCGTGATGAGGGGCTCGATACCGGTGCCGTCGGGATTACCCACATAGATGTCATAGTCGGGAAAGATGTCCCATACGTAGCGCCCACGCGGAGCACCAGCGGGAGCGGGACACTCAGGCGCACCAGCGTGCGTCGAGGAGAAGATGATGCGGCCGTCGGCAAGGAAGTAGCCACAGGTAGTGCGGCCTTGTCCCGTCGAAACAAGATCGTA
>CAYYHN010000211.1:0-7055 GCA_964471245.1 uncultured Rhodothermaceae bacterium
CTTCATCGAACGGACCGCCGCCCGGATGTCTGCACCGTAGCGGTTGATGAGACGGGTATCGCTGCCGTTGGCTTCGGCTTCGCCGGCGAATATGTTGGCAATCAGGCCGACTTCCTTGCTCACTTTCGAGACGATGCGTGCATGGCCCTCCCACAGATCGCGTGCAGGCTGCGAGCCTGGGAACGCAAAGATGGTACGACCGTCCGTGAAGATGCCGATGTTAGCATCCGTGTTGGTCTTGTGGCTGCGGAAGACCAACCCTGCACTGACGGCAAAGAGCGCGTCTTCGCGGATGTCGCTATCCCACGCGTACATCCATGTAGCGGGCGTCGGGTCGTACGTGATCAGGATTTCCCCAGCAACCATTTCCCGGTTGGCACGGACGGCAAAGGGGTCCGAGAGGAAATTGCGGAGACGGCCCGGTGCAGCAACACCGTTTGGCATCGGATCTACCAGCGGCTTCTGCCACAAGAAGTTCGGTGCGAACTGCCAGTTGCCTAGGTTCACGGCGATACCGGAGAGCACGTTCACTTGGTTGCCGAGGCCGCTGTCCTTGAGGCGCCACCCGGTGAAGGTAAGCGCATTGGTCACCGCCCCATCGGCAACGAGGCCTTGCAGGGCGCTCGAAGCATACCAGTTGAACTTGCCTCGCTGTAACGTCAGCTTGATTTTACCGCCAAACGTGTCTTCCGGCTTGATCTCATCGATGACGACCTGGTTGTTGTCGTTCATGATCTGGAAGGTGTCATCGAGCTTGGTGCTACCGCCCCAAATACCGCCCAGCTCGATGCCCAGCGACCCACGCTCGGCTTCTAGGTGGAGCGTCGCCGTACGCGTCGGCGGAATGGGCACAGCAATAGAACTCACTGCGGCGCTTTGCTCGTCGAGGTCTTCGTGGAAGATACCCGTTGCCATGAAGGGACCCACTTGGCGTGAGTACTTCACGAGGATGGCCGGGTTCGCCCCCCACCACAGTTCTGGACCGAAGGCAATCTTGAGGCCTGAAAGCGAACGCTTGGCTTCAATCTCAACGCCGAGCGGTGCTTCGCCATTGTAGATGTCGATGTTAGGGCCGTAGTTCGCTTCACGGTAGAGTCCGAAGAAGTCGCCTTCGTAGCCCCAGTGGTAGTGCCCCGTGCGATAGAAACCGTTGAGGTCGAACCAGCGGCTATTCCAAGCGATGTTGGCGTTGTACACCTTCAGCCGTTCGATGTCACCCAATACGACGGGCTCTCCTTCAGGCGTCACGAACGTCTGGGCTGCACCGCGATTCTCGTAGAAGATCTCATCAATGGGGTTTGATGCGACGTTCCCAATGTAGTTCAGCGTGAGCGATCCTGTAACACTGGTAGAAGGCCGCGCCGTAACCGTTGCGTAGTAGGATTGCATGTGGTCGAAGCCGCGATACGTCGGGCGAACCCGTGAACCCGTGATGGGTTCTTCGGGTGTACTCACACGGGTACCGCCAGTGCTAAATGTTTCCAGTTCAGCCCGCATGCCACTCACGCTCACGCGATCCAGCACATCGGTCTTGAGCGACGCACGGTCGCCACGGCCGCGCAACACCATCTCGGGCACGCGGATCTCATCGAAGTGGGCGTTGAGTGCGTTGACGGTAGCACCTGGAGCGTACACATCAAACTGGTGGGCAATCTGCAGGGCGTAGAAGGCGGCGCGTGGGTAGAGTTCGAACTGACCGAATGAGTCGGTCGGCCCTTTCGCCACGATGCCCCACCACTCCTCGTTCATGTTGTTTTCGCCCGGGACATAGTCTTCTGGGTAGGCGTCGTTGGGCCAGCCCGCGAAGGTGTTCTGGATGTCGAGGTCGTCGTCCTGCTTGTACTTCCACCAGCCATCGCTCCACTGGAAGGTCAGACCTCCGATGGAGTTGCCAGCACCGCCCATACCGGCGGCGTGGTAGTAGACTTCCTGCCACTGAGCGACGAGGTATTTCGCCTGCGTCTCCTGGTCTTCGCGCATGTCACGCGCGTTGAAGGCATCCGCGCCAAACTCCGTCAGGAAGACGGGCCAGCCGAGCTTCTCTTTGACCTCTTCGTACAGACCAAAGAAGCCAATACCACGGTACGTGTTCGTCCCCATGATGTCGATGCCCTGCGAATGCTCAGCAATCAGGTCGATGTATTGCAGGTCCCCGTTGGCCATCCCTACTGGGCGTATGGTATCGACTTCTTTGATGGCTCGGGCTGCTTCTCCGTAGAGGGAATACAGGTGCAAGGCACGGGCCGCGTCGCGTTCGCCTGCGGGCAGACCTTCCGTTTCAGCAGAGCTCCAGACGAGGCCGTAGTTGTTCTCGTTGCCAAGCATCCACATCAGCACGCCGCGCGTGTCTTTGAAGTCATTCACCATGTCCAAGACTTCGTCGATGATGAGTTGCCGTGTGGCCGGATCGGAGTAGTCCGTGGCGTAGATATAGACACCGTCCATCGTTACACCATAGCGGCCCAGCGCGTGGTTCAGGACGGTGTAGATGCCATAGTTGTCATAGATGTATTCAACCCATTTGGGGGTAACACCGACGTACTGGCGGATGGCGTTTACACCCATGCTCTGGAGCAGCGCCATCTCGCGATCAAGGGCCATTTTAATGACCTCTTCCGGTTGCGTCCAGAGGCTGTAGGTATAGGTGGTACCAATGGGGAAATAGTCCCAGTTCATACCGTTGATCATGAAGTCTTCGCCGTTGACCTGAAGCGTAACATCACCATTGTCACGCGTGACAATGTCGACTTGGTCGACCGGTTGTGCGAAAACCCCAGACGGCATCACAAGCAGAATCAGCGCCACCATCGAAGCAAACCAGCGCCCAGTTCTGAACCGGAGAGATTTGATTTGAGTCGAAGTCATGAGAGCCTCCTCACTAGTTGGTTGTGGGTGTTGTCTTTTGCTAAATGCGTGGCCTGGCTATTGAGCCAAGCAAGGTCGCAAGGAAGCTAGGCGAGGCCATGCACCCATGCGACGGAACCGCTTTCAGGGAATTAAGAAGGTAGGTGGATTGTTGTGCTTGCTATTAGATTGAAGCCCACTCTCTTGGGGGTATATCTCGTGGTACATGAAAGCGCTATTCTGACAGAGACGATATGCGGGACGCAGCCTTGGTAAGGCGACCGCACACGACGCTTTTGTTCAGCAGCAGGCCAACCGTGTACCCTTGTTTTCCTTAGAGAGAATCCACTTTGTTCGCTTTACGAACAAAGTAATATTCAAACCGCGTGTTGTCAAGCTAGGTGCGCATCGATCAAGTAGGAACGTGGCGCAAAGCAACCTATGACAAGCCTTTTTGTGTACACAGAGGGCTGTAATCAGGTCAAAAAAGCGGTGTTGAGTCACCACGAATGGGATGTAGGCAACCCGGATCGCTAGCCACAACGGCGAAATATGCGTTGTGAGCTCCGTCTGGCTATACATAGATGTGCTTGGTTCAGCTCATGCTGCAGAGGGGCTGTTCGTGGTGCTAGCGGGCTTGCCGGTAGCGTTCGAAGTAGGTGCGTGCAGTAGCCGTGTCTCCTTGAATCACAAGGAGTCGGGCTTTGTTGAATAGCATCACAGGGTCATTGGGAATAAGGCGTTCAGTCGTTGCGAGCAGGCGGTCGGTTTGGTCGAGTTTCGCTTGCCGCAAGCTAATGGCCGCCCATGTGTTGAGATAGCTTGGCTCTCGCGTTTTAGCCCATGCAAAAGCCGCCAGCGGCTCCGTCAGTGCATCCCATGTAGGTATATTGGCTGCAAACCCAACGGCTTCTTCTGCAAAGGCGGCGTTGGAAGGCCGCCAGTGGAGCAACGCACGGTAGAGTTGTAGTGCTCCTAACGTGTCGCCTGTTTGCCGAGCATATGCCAATCCCTCACGTAGCAGCCTTGGCGGTGGCACTTGCTCTGTAGCCATGACCACCGCAAGCGAGTCGTACACAGAGCGACGACGGGTACGCTCGAGTAAGTTCCGCGTTGCGGCTTGGGTTTCTTCGAGCGTCCGCGTCTTGTTGAAGGGGTAGCCCGCTTCTAGCACCCCAACTTGCAGGGCTGCGTACGTTGCTTCGATGGGGTCCAGTACGGCTTCGAGCGGCACATTGCTTGCGGCAATCCAAGGCCACTGTGTTGCCATTGCCTCGGCAAAAGCCGTCGCAAGGGCAGCGTGTCCTATGGCATTCGGGTGCAGGTGGTCATCGAAGAACGTTGCATCGGGGATGCCGCTGGCACTGCCTTGTTGTGCAACAGCAGGCACATCGACGAGGGTAGCTGGGCTGCCCTCAACGAGGCGGTGAAGGGTGGCATTGATGGCTTCGGGAGCACGGAACCGTAAGCCATCTTGCTCCTTGGCTTCGAGGAATGCAGCAGTGGCCGCTGTCGTGTCGCCAGCTGCTAGGAGGCGCGTGCCTTCGTCGAACGCAAGTTGAGCCGTTTCCTCATCGCCGAGCGGAGCTTGGTCTTTCAGGTTGGAGGTGACCAATCCAATAAAGACCGGCACATCCGCACCCGAAAGCACAGCCAGCAAGTCGCCCATGTTGGCTTCGTACTGGGCAAGTCCCGCCGTGAAGGCATCAGCATCCATGGTGATCGCCGCATCGGCTACTACCCGCGCCATCATGGTTTGTCGTGGAGCCTGTGTTGGAGCCGGTGTCAACAGATCGCGCAGCGCCGTATAGAGGGCGAAGCGTTGCAGCCGCAGTGTCAGCCGCTTTAGCGCAATGCTGCCCGTCGTGTTGTTCACCGAACTGCCCGCGCCAAACGCACCGTAGTACTCGTTGTGTCCGGCGTAGATGACCACGGCATCGGGCTCAGCTTCGACGAGCGCGTGGCGCAGGTCCCACAGCGTGTAGCTGTTTACTGCCGACATGCCAAGGTTCACCACCTCAATAACCCGTTCGGGGGCTGCTCGCTGCAAGTGGTCGCGCAGTGGTTCGGCAAAACTATGGTAGAAATGATAGGGAAAGCCCGCCGTACTCGACCCACCCAGCACCAAGACTCGAAACGTCTCAGGTGTCTTGGTTACAGCAAACGGATGGAAGGCCACGGATGGGGCAAAGCCTTGGAAGTAGCGCGTCACGTAGTTAGGATTCAGCGCTTGCTGTTCAGTTTGCCCCGGCAGGAGAATGAAGGCATCACGGCCTTCCGCGCCGACGCCTGCAAGGCGCAAGCCGCCTTCGAGTACCAACAGCAAGGCCAGCGGAAGCAGGAGCGCGAGGATTGTAAAGGTGATACGTTTCATAAACTGAAGCGAGCGCATACGCGGTGAACACAGCGGAGAGGCGGCATAAAAAACGGCGAGCCCGCCCCGAATGCTAGTCGAGGCTTGTGAAAAGCATGGCGGCTCTGTATAATTGAAAACGTTTTCAATACCACCGTGCTATGGCTGTTACCATTCAAGATGTAGCCCACCGGGCTCAAGTCTCTATCTTGACGGTCTCTCGCGTTCTTAATGGTACCGCCCGCGTGCGCGAAGACAAGCGTGTGCGCGTAGAAGAAGCCGTCCAAGCCCTCGGGTATGCGCCCAATCCGAACGCCCAAAGTCTGCTGAAGCATAAAACGGGCGGCATCGGCGTGATCTTACCGTATGTCACTGGTGAGTTTTTTTCCGACCTCTTGATGGGCATCGATAAAACCGCGCAGGACAACGGCTACTTTCTCCTGATTTCGACGTCCCATCGAGACGAAGGTGACATCAAGCGCGCACTACGAACTATGTATAAGCGTGTCGATGGCTTGTTAATCATGGCACCAGAGATCGAGGAGGATCTGGTGCAGCATATCACAGGACAAGATACCCCTGTTGTGTTCATGAACACACAGACGGGTAGCATTACATCGGACGTTGTCTTATTCGACAACTTCCAAGCGTTCTACGACATCACGGCCTACGTTTTAGGGCTTGGTCATCGGCGCCTTGCAGTCATCAAAGGCCCCCCCAACGCATACGATGCACAAGAGCGATTACGCGGATTTCATGCTGCAATCGACGGTTTTGGCCGTGCGGACGTTCAGGTTGTGGAAATTGGCGAAGAGGTAATTCAAGACCAAGTGCTAGATGCTTACTCGCTTGAAGCAGGGTATTGGGCAGGGCGCGAAATTGCGAAGATGACGCCACGACCAACGGTCGTTCTTGCGCCCAACGACCAAAATGCCATTGGAGTGCTGCACGCCTTTCATGAAGTCGGCTTGCGCGTCCCTGATGACATTTCTGTGACAGGATTCGACAACGTTACCAATGCACGGTACGCTATCCCAGCACTCACCACCGTAGGTGTCCATGTACGGCAGATGGGCACAACTGCAGCCGAGCGCTTACTGCAGCAGATGGAGGACCGTATTACTACCTCATCATTTGCCTACACCCTAGAATCCGAACTCGTCGTGCGGAATAGCACGAGCGCTCCATCTACGTAATTGCTGTATTTTAGCTGGGGGAGTAGGTGCTAGGCAGGTGAAGTAGCTCTGCATCCAGAGGTGAGCCTAAGCGGGTCCGAGGGCAGAACAAGATGCCCTTTGCTAAATTTTTGAATCCCCGCTATAGTGGTGTTTGCTTCTGAAAAGCTTTTCACATAGTTTGTTTATTCCCACTGCTATAAAAGTGCGTAAACCCTGTGTAAATAAGTTCATACGCGGCTTGTGAGCGGTTTGGTGTTTCCCTAAAGCATCCCCCGTTCTATCGTTTAATTCTATGAAAACCTTTTCATGTTTTTTGCTCCTTGCCTGTTTCGGCACGATGAGTTTGCAAGGGCAGACATGGGAGCTGGTGTGGTCGGACGAGTTTGACTATACCGGGCTGCCTGACCCGACGAAGTGGAGCTACGATGTCGGAGCTGGTATATGGGGCAACCAGGAGGCGCAATACTACACGGAAAACCGTTTAGAAAATGCTCGCGTCGAGAATGGCGCACTCATTATCGAGGCTCTGCTCGAAAACTTCGGTGGGCGTAATTACACCTCTGCACGCCTTGTCTCACGTGGCAAAGGCGACTGGCGGTACGGTCGTGTGGAAGTCCGGGCCATCTTACCAACGGGGCGCGGCACATGGCCCGCCATCTGGATGCTCCCAACAGACTACA
>CAYYHN010000212.1:0-7046 GCA_964471245.1 uncultured Rhodothermaceae bacterium
TGATGCCGGTGCGTCCGAGCATCCGCTCCACCAGCATGTAGGGGTAGCAGATGTTTAGGAAGGAATGCTGTTCGTAGATGGTTACCTCGAAGGTGCCGACCAATGCAGGCTCTACACCGGGAATGATCTGCACGAATTCCGCGTTCGATTCGAATGACACCTCTTCCAACTGAAATTCGTAGATCTGCTCCCATGCTTTTTCCAATTCACGAAACGCGCGGGACATCACTTTACTCATCACGCGTCGTTCGATTTGCGAAATTTCGCGTGGTTTGCGGATGAACTCGCCTGGGCCACCAAACAGCTTTTCGATGGTATAGATGACAAGGCGTGGGTCTAATTCGAAGACCATCTGCTGCTCTTGCTCAACCACATTCACCACATACAAGGCCGATGGCGGGGCGCTCGACATCACGTATTCGGCATACAGGACCTGGTCCATTGCCGTCAGATTGATGTCAACAATGGTGCGGAGCTGGGCAGAGAGGTAAACTGAGAGGTCGCGGGCGAAAGACTCGTGGACATGACTCAGCAGGCGCATCTGATCCTGCGAGAACAAGCGCGGCCGTTTAAAATTGTACGGCGTAATCCGCTTGTCGCTGTCGAGGTCCATCATCGTCGACAGCGAGTCTATGTCATAGTCGCCCCCGTCCGAATCCCCAAGCTGGTTCCGTACCTCCAGGAGAATGTCAATTTCTTCCTGACTGAGCGGCTTCGACATCGTTCTTTTCCTTTACTCCTGCATAAATGGACACACATGAACGTGCCACAGGATGAAACAAGCAGCGTGCCGAAGATGGATACAGGAGGCGTAGGGAAGACAAAATACAACGACGAGCCACCGCATATGCGAAGGCTCGTCGCCAAAAAGATAGTCTGCACAACTGCGTAGTGCTTCGTGCAAGCTCTATTGCAGAATAAACGTAGTGAAGTAGACTCGGTCGACAACCACCGGGTCCATGATCTCGTTCACTGCCTCTTTGACCTTATCGCGCAACTCTGCCCGATAGTCCACGTCGCTAAGCTCTTGGATGGTATGCTCGCTGAAAATCTGTGTGATGGCCGCACGAATGACGACCAGCTTCGATTCCACTTCAGCTAGGATCTTTTCATCACGACCTTCAAGACCCACTTTACAAGAGAGCACGTTTTGTCCGCCACTGTTGCGTGGGTTCACGATGATAGGTTCCATTTCATGAAAGACACCGAACTCTTCTGGTTCTTCTGGCTCTTCTTCATATACAGGTACAGGCACTTGAAATATGATATGAACGGCCGTCATGATCTCGGGATAATAGTTCATCATGACCGTCCCGCCGCCCCCAAAACCAACCAGAAGGGTGGGGATTAGCAAGAGTATGGTGCCCATGCTGCCTTTCTTGGGGGCATCGCCTGCGTTTACTGTTCCGTTTTTGTCTGCCATTCTTCCCAGCTAAATAAAATTTCGACTCTACGGTTACGATTGCGCCCATCTCCGGTGTCGTTCGACTCTTTTGGTCGAAACTCGCCATACCCAACAGGCATGTAGCGTTCGCCCGGCAACGCCGACTCCAAGGTGAGCAAATAGCGAACCACCGAGGCCGCACGGGCCGTCGATAGCTCCCAGTTTGATGGAAAACGAATGGAGCGGATTGGTTGATTATCTGTGTGCCCTTCCACCATCACAGAGTGTACTTCACCCTCCAATTTGTTGGCGACCTCGCCGAGCAACTCTCGCGAGGTAGGAAGCAGGTCAGCCTGACCCGAACGGAACATGATGGAGTCTGTGAGGACTACATGCACACCCCGCTCGGTAAGGGTCACTTCCACTTTATCCTGCAAATCGAGCCTTTGAATGACCTCTTCGATTTCCTCCATCTTCTGAGCCCGCATCATACTTTCCTGTTGCGGGCGTCGCAGTATGGTTGGGTCTACTGTTGGTGGGACCACCGCCACATTCTCCAAAAAGCCAGTATTGCCTTGGAAATAGCTGAGGGCCGCCTTGAATTTTTTGACCTCCACTTCGGACATGGCCACAATCATCACGAAGAACGTGAGGAGGAGGGTTGCCATATCCGAGAAGGTCGCCATCCAGAATGGGGCAGAGGGCTCGTCGTCCTCGCCCCCGCCATTCGTGTCGTCGAGGTCAGCCATAGCACATCACATCTATCTATGGGGTACTGCCCTTAAGGGCTTGTGTTATGCAGCCTGCTTGGTCGCACCACCTTCAGCAGCGTCTTCGCCAATGAAGAGTTGGAGGCGCTTTTCGACCATCGTGGGGCTCTCGCCTCGTACAATCGATAGCACGCCAGTACGAACCATGTCGAGCGCCTGCATCTTCTCTGCCATTTGCGCCTTCGACTTGGCTGCGGCAGGCAGAAAGATTAGGTTTGAGAAAAACGCGCCATAGAACGTCGTGATCATGGCCACGGCCATCCCGGCCCCAATTGCCGCCGGATCCGTCAGGTTTTGCATCATCTGTACCAGACCAATCAGCGTGCCGATCATGCCGAAGGCAGGACAAAACGTCCCACCATTGTTAAAAAAAGTGATGACCAGTTGGCTCTCTTGCAGTTCGGTAGCCATGCGAGCCTTCATCAGGTCGCCAATTTCCTCTTCTTCAACCCCATCAATGGCCATCTCCAACCCGAATTTCACGAACGGGTCTTCGAGTTCCTGCAATTTACGGTCGAGTGCAAGCAACCCTTCGCGGCGGGCTGTCCGCGAGAGTTCGGTAAACTCTTCCACATAGGAAGCAATTTCGGGCGAGGAGTAGGTCATAAATTTCTTGACACCTGCGATGGCAATCTTCAGATCCTCTATTGAGAAACTAGCCAGAAGAGCAGCACAGGTACCGCCCAACACCATGATAATAGAGGGCACGTCGAAGAACGTCGCGACACCCTCGCCCATGAAGATCGACCCGTAGATCAGTACCAACCCTAGGCCGACACCGATCATTAACCCTTTTTCCATGTCCTGACTTAACTATGTGAACAAGGTTCACAAACTGCGTTACTTCAAGTCAGGGCAGCACTGCACCCCGACACAGGACCAGACATTCTGTGCCTGGTATCATGCCGGGGTATCGGTTTCTTCGGCCAATCATTAAGTGGAGTCGTACGGGATTTAATTGGGTGACGTACAATCCAGAAAATCTACTTCCAAGGAGCAATTGACAATCCATTAAAAAAACGACGCAACCTGTGATGGCTGCGTCGTTTGATAAGGAGGTGTGCCGAGAAGCGCATGGTGAGCGCCTCATGCTTGCACCACGTTAGCGATTAACGTTTCAGGTTGACGGTTTCGCTGAGGATTTCGTCAGAGACTGTGATGATACGTGCAGCGGCTTGATAGCCTCGCTGCGACACAATCATGTCGGTAAACTCTTGTGAAAGATCCACATTACTGGCTTCGAGCGAGCCAGAGATGACTTGTGTGCTCACATCTACACCAGCTCGGCCAATGGTTGCTTCACCGGAGTCGGCATTCGCAGCGTAGTAGTTTTCACCCAAGCTACTCAAGCCGTCGAGATTACTCACTTTCGCGATAGCCAATTGGAAGATCGGTACACTGTCGCCGTTAGAGTAGTTGAGGTTGAGAAAGCCTTGGTCACTGATATTGAACCCTGTGAGTTCACCAAAGGTTGTTCCGTCCTGCTCAATGATCGCGCCCGTATTGGAGCCTGCAAACTGCGTCAGGCCATCTAGTGAGACCGTCATCGTCGGGCCGCCTGAGACAAAGTTTGCGTCCCAATCGAAGGAAATGTTAGTGTTGGCTGCTAAGGTACCATCAACACCAAACGTGATGGTGCCTGTTGGCTCTGTAAAAGGGTTTGTGCCAAGGTCGCCAGCGTACGTAAGGGCATAGTCCCATTCGTTTGCATTAGCCGTTTTGGTGAACGTAATATCAACAGTATGTGCTTCACCTTGTTCATCATAGATAACACGCGTCATATTGAAGGTGTCACCATTCACAGATTCGCCGCTCAAGTTACCTGCAGCTGTCAACCCTGTCGTTGCCGTGGGTGGTGTGCGCGACGAGAAGTCTGCGGTAATGTTACCTAACTGGGTGGTGTCGGCTTGCCCGGTTGTCGAGTCAATCGGGTAGCCTTGAACATTGATGCCATCGCTGGTTGTTAGATTTCCATTTGCATCGAAGAGGAAGCTACCATCGCGGGTGAGCAACTGGCGGCCAGCATCATCCAATACAAAGAACCCGTCGCCATTAAGAGCAAGGTCCGTTGCAATCCCTGTGCTTTCCATCGCGCCTTGTTGCCAATTCTGGCCAATAGCGCCAACACTGACACCAAATCCGATGAACGAGGTGTTAACACCGCCAACCGTATTAGAGGAACCTACCAAGTTTTGGCCCAGCATTTCTTTGAAGACGGCGCGGCTACGCTTGAATGCGACCGTGTTTACATTGGCAATGTTGTTGCCCGTTACATCCATTTTTGTCTGATGCCCACGAAGACCGGTGATGCCGGTCCGAAGAGAACGAATCATTCGGTGCTACCTCTCCCTGTCTGGTAATTTAATAACGGAATGCCTATGACGTGTGTCGTTGGCGATGTCGTTCGATTTTTGACTGAGTAGGAATGTTTTTGTCGGTGTGTGGCCTTAAGTGGCAGCTTGTTCCGTCGATTCCTATCAGATTGTAAGTACTCGCAAGGTGGTGCAATTACTTTGCCAAGAATGTTGCACGAAAGAGATCAAGTTGCACTCTGGCTAGATTGGGGGAAAGCCTCAATATTGAGGTGAATAGCCATGTTTTTGATGGTTTTGGTACACCTTGCAGAAAAGACAGGTAGTACACAGCAAGGCTTTAGAAAAAGCGTGATGGAAAGAGGGTCGCCTGCCTCAGTATGTATTTGAAAAATGACATCTCGTTCAAGACAGTTCGTGACTGCCTTGAATGAGGTTAATATTTGATTGTGTCAGGGACTTGTTAGTTTCCATCTTGGACGCTTCGTACATAGGTAAGCGGAGACGCTACCCCTTGCATCCAAAGTAAAATGCCTTCAGGACCAAAGCTGACACGATCTACCGTGGCCTGAACAAAGGGTGTGACAGAGACTGTATCACCTGTGTTGTCTTCGGCTGTGATCTCAAACTCGTATGTGCCGGGTTCAAGTTTTCGTCCGTTCTGATCGGTACCATCCCAATCGAACGTATTTGAGCCAACGCGCTGGGCACCAAGGTCGATAGTGTTGAGGATAGCGCCGTTAGTATCTCGAATGGTAAGTGTGGTCTTTGAACTGTTTTCACCAAGGTCGTATCCAATCGTAGCTTCTCCAGAGCCCGACCACCCAACTTGGTTGCTAAGCGCCTCCACTTCGCGGCCGATAAAGCTGGCAGCCATGCTGCTGTTCATGGTCTGCGTCATCAGGCCGCTCATCTCAGTGTTATCAACTAGGGTATCCTCAATGTTAACCAAAGCCTCAACCGAAGAGAACTGCGCCAACTGTGCCGCAAATTCTTGCCCTTCCATCGGATTGAGCGGGTCTTGGTTTTGAAGCTGAGTGACCAGCAGGCGCAGAAATTCGTCTTTGCCGAGTTCAGTGCTGCGTTCTGGTAGCGCAGGGCTGCTTATGTCGTTCTGAGACGGAAAGGTGCCGTTGATTGTAGGCGAGAGCATAATGTAGGGTACCGGTAATGTAGAAAGTGGGTAAACACGGGCTTAGCCAACCCAAACGTTGGTTGCCCCCTTCTTAGCGCTTTCGTTGGCTGTTTCAGGCGTATCCTTGGTAGATAAACCTCTGTTTCCATTGCCTAGAGAAGATCCCGCGGCTTGTTGGTCCTTGCCTTCACCATGGTTGAATTTGCCCGATGAGGCGTCACCATTCCACGAGAGATCTACGTCGCCTTGGTAACGGGCTTGCAATGTTTCGCGGATCGCTTGCTCGCGTTGGCTGAGCTGGTTACGAAGTGACGTATCGGTTAGGCCAACTGAGACCGCTAAATGGTCGTCTTCTCGGCGTGTCTTTACTGTAACGGTCTGGTCCGTTTCTTCTAGTTGCATCTCAAGAACGTTCCATCCATCCTGTTGCAGTGCTGATGAGTTGGCTTCAGGACCTAACGAGCGCATCCATGCCGCTTGTAAACGAGCGCCTGCACGGGGTGCAGTGGTTGGCGCTTGGCTGCGCACAGTGCTACGATCTTGACTGAGGTCAAAGGTTGCAGTCGTGTGCCGCTCTGCTTCACCAGGTTCCAGCATTTCAGCTTGATCATCGGCCAGGATATTGATCGCCGTCTCAGCCGTGGGGTCAAAAAAAGCAGCCGTGTCTGATCCGGTGTTCTCTGCTATAGCATGCGGCAGGAACGGTTTCAGCGGTGCCGGATTTGCAGTGGACTCCGTACGCATGGTGCGGGCATGGTTGGAGTTCTCGTCATGCCGTTGATCCTGTGATTGCTTGCGCTCTCGTCCAGAAGAAGCATGCTGGTTGCTGTCACTATTTGCTGAAGTTGTCGGCTCTTGACGAGCATGCATTGTAGTGGTGTCACGCGACGTACTCGCAGGTCGAACAGCATCATCTACCTCAGTATTGGCTTGGATTCCTGCCACTTGGACTGCATCAGTCGCGTGCTCGGACGTAACAGACGGTTGCGTTATCGCAGCCTCAACAGGGAGGCTTTGGGCAGCCATTGCGTTCTGTGTTGGTGTAGCTATAGGCTGCGCAAACGACATCCGAGCCGTTGCTGGTGATGCTGCCATTGCACTACGAGGCGGTGTGTCTACACGCGAAATGGATGTAGGACGACGCTCTGACAAGGGTACATCTGTTACCGTCTCTGCCGGGGTTGATGGTTGCGTCGTAGAAATGCTACGCTCCTCAACTTCAAGTACGGGCGTATCCAATGCAAGTGTTGACGTTTGAGCCAGATCGCGTGACGTTTGGCCTAGCGACTTGTTTTGCATTAAGGTATCTGAGGCATGCAGCGGAGCCAAGTGCGTGACAGGTTGCTGCGTGACAGGTTGCTGCGTGACAGGTTGCTGCGTGACAGGTTGCTGCGTGACAGGTTGCTGCGTGACAGGTTGCTGCGTGACAGGTTGCTGCGTGACAG
>CAYYHN010000213.1:0-7045 GCA_964471245.1 uncultured Rhodothermaceae bacterium
CTGCGATGCGCTCGGAAATGCGGGAGCATGGCCCGAGTCACATCCAGCAACCCAATCACGTTGGTGTCGAATTGGCGCACGATATTCTCGCGTGGGAAAGCTTCCAATGGGCCATAGGCACCATATCCCGCATTGTTCACCAAAACGTCGATCTGGCCAAACTGCTCGATCCCTGCGGCGATGGCGCCGTCTATCGAGTCCAAGTCCAGTACGTCAAGCCGCGTGACGAGGACGTTGTCGAGTTGGGTCAATTCCTGCTCATTTGCTGGAGTGCGCATCGTGGCGATAACATTCCATCCGTGGGCTTGCGCATGCTTGGCTGTTGCTTTGCCGATGCCGCTGCTCGCACCCGTAATCATCATGGTCTTGCTCATCATATGCTCCGTTTCAGTATGGTTCGATACTTGATGAAGGCACGATCTTGTGAGCTCTATGCTATCGACGAAGCTGCATCGTAACCGTCACCACTATGTTTGCACCCAAACTCGGAAGATCTACGCGCGTGCCTAAACACAGAATGGGAAAAGACCAACACGTTTTCCAACATCAGACCAAAGGGCTCCGTTTTTCGACTCCCAACTAAGCCGTTCAAGCACTGTAGGCATCGCGCAACTGATTGCACGAGTCTTGCACCTCTACGCACAGAAAGACAATGCTTCATACGCGAGCACACCCTGTGCTGAGCAGAAGCTGTAACGGGAAACCAACATGAAAGGCAGGCGACCAACGTCCTACGTAGCTACATACTACGTTTCCCGATATTGCTGCGGTGTCATGCCGGTTTTGCGCTTGAAGAGACGGCTAAAGTAGTGCGGATAGTTAAAACCAAGCGTATAGGCAATACCGCTGATGGAGTCTTCGCTCGTGAGCAATAAGTGCTTCGCTTGGTCAACGAGGAAGTCGTTGATGTGCGTTTTAGCCGTGCGCCCGGTCTCTTTCTTGAGGAGGTCGCTCAGATACGTAGGCGATCTATGGCATTGGTCGGCCAGATACTGGACAGAGGGCGGACCAAACTCGAGGAGTTTTCCAGACTTGAAGTAGTCGCGCAGCACAAATTCGACTTGGGCAATCATATCTCGATGATGCGTGACCCGTGTATTGAACTGCCGCTCGTAGTACCGTGTGCAATAATTAAGAAGCAACTCGATAGTGGATACAAGCACCTGCTGGCTGTGGCTGTCAATGCGTTCGCGGATCTCGGTTTCGATCAAGTCCACGCAGTGTGTGACCGTTGCTTGTTCTTGCTCGGACAGGTGCAGTGCCTCATGCACATCGTACGAGAAAAACGTGTAGTCACCAATACGACCGCCCAACGATGTATTGCGAATAAGATCGGGGTGGAAATAGAGCATCCAGCCTTGCACTTCGTCGAGTGCCTGCGCTTTGGTTGCCGTAATAACCTGGTCCGGGGCTGTGAAGATTAAGACCCCCTCATCAAAATCATACGGGTTTCGACCATAATCGATGCCGCAAGCTGAGTCTTTAAGCGCAATGCAATAGAGGTCTGACGTAATCCGCTGCCCTATATACTCTTCGCCGTACGCCAGTTTAGCCGTGTCAATGATGGTAATCAGCGGGTGCCGTGGTTTGCCGAGACCGATAAAGGCGTGCAACTCATGGACCGATGTATGACGGATAATCTTGATGCTGCTCATGACTCAGTAATCTAGTTGAACCGTCAAAGTAAGCGGTACCATGCAGTGCAATGCACACAAACACGGCGAACTCCTACACATTTCCCAGATTGACGCAGCACTAGCTCGCTCCGAATAAAACATGAGGGCCACGTTGCTTGGGCGACCCACATGGGTGCTGCGCAACATGGCCCAGTTCTACACAAGACCAAGAGGAAGTGCCGAAGCGCCTCCATTCTTGGATAAACGCTAGGTGCCAAGGCGACGGAAAAGCGTCAAATGACGACGAAAGACTCTGAACTTCATTTTATACATATCGGTACTCCCCGTTGTATTTGCAGGTATGTTTGGCCTCATATAGCGTATCGACTAGGGGTGCCGAGATTGTAAGAACACAACGTGAATGCTTCATCAATGAGACGTGAACGTCTGCCAGTGAGGCCTTATGTAAACAACAAGGCCCTCCCCAGCTATGCGAGGAGGGCCTTGCTCATGTATATCAAAGGCTGACATGCTGTCAGCTCGTGGTTGGTCTTAGCGGCCCAAACGGCGGAATAGTGTCAGATTGCGCCGATAGACCGAAAAAGGGAAGTTGAACATGGTTCACTCTTCGGGTTAGTTGACGTTTTTTGAACGATCCCGATAAACGCAAGAGACGTACCTTTGTGGCCATGTTTTAATCAAGAAGCTAGCAAGATGTAGTGCAGGAGCGGTATAGAAACCGTACAGAAAACATGTGGAATTATGGGAGGATACTTGAAGAGACTAGGATGCGTGATATCCCTGCATTAAGGGGCTTTGCAATTGAGCACGAAATACGCATCGTTCATGCAGAATCATGCTGCGAAACGCGGCTTGGTTGTTCCAGTCTGAGGAGCACGCATGCGTAGACAATGGATTAAGGTTGCATGCTTAAGAACCGCATGGCGACGGTCGATACCTATGAGGAACAGCCTTCCCCATCTGCAAATTCCCCAATTGCTTTATGACGCGTGTCCTGCTTTCATTATCCCTGCTGATCCTAGTCGCAAGCTCTGTCCACGCCCAAGATTGTTCTGATTTTTCCGCACCTGAGCTCGACCTCGAACTGCCTGCCAACTGGCACGTGCATACAAGCGAACACCACGATGCGCTGGGTCTTGCGCATCACCTGATGATGAACGAGCAGCAGACCCTTGCGCTGCAAATAGATTCGTGGCAGGCCGATACCTTGCCTAGCTACAGCGCTAAAGACTGGGCCGCCGGGAGCTACATTCAACGTATTGGTGATGCAGACCGAATTGCTGCGGTGGTGCTACCACATCTCGGGCTCGCGCAGGAGACCCATGCAGCCTTTCTGATCGAACGGGCCACCGAGCGCTATTATGCCATCTACTTCGCCTACGAAGGCCACTACTACATGGTAACCCTCGGTGGGAAAACCGAGGCCTTCGCAGCGGGTGTGGATGAACTCAATGCAATGCTAGCCAGCGTACGCCTGCCACAAACGACGTAAGGTGGGCAGCAAGGCCTTAACTTGTGTAGATCGCCGTGATCTCGTCGGCGAAGCGCGAGTTGATTTGCGGACGCTTGATCTTCATGCTCGGTGTCAGCAAGCCATTGTCGATGCTGACTTCCTCATTAAGCAAGACAAACGCCTTGATCGTGGACCAGTGGTCCATGCCCGTGTTGGCTTTGTCGACCAATTCCTGATAGAGCGCGCGCACTTCGGTTTGGGCAAGCAGGTCGGCGTCGGAAGCAGGTGTGGGAATGTCTTCGGCCTTGCAGAACGTACGCAGCGTGGCAATCTCAGGGAAGATGAGGGCGCTGCAAAACTTCTGGGAGTTACCGACAACCACAGCTTGCGCCACCAGCGGCTCCGTCGAAAGCTCATTCTCTAGCGGCTGCGGCATCACATACTTGCCCGTCGAGAGCTTGAATAGATCTTTCTTGCGATCGGTAATTCTAAGAAAGCCCTCAGGTGTAAACTTGCCGATGTCGCCGGTGTGGAACCAACCGCCCTCGCTCATGACAGCCGCCGTCTTTTCCGGCTCTTTGTAGTAGCCTTGCATCACGTGCGGCCCGCGTGTCAGGATCTCGCCATCTTCTGCAATCGTAACTTCGACACCTGGGATCGGCTCGCCTACCGTGCCTGCACGGTTGCGGTCGGGGCGGTTGAAGGTAATCACCGGGCTCGTCTCCGTCAGCCCATAGCCTTGCAAGGTGTTGATGCCAGCAGCCGTAAAGAGGTTGGCGAGGTCCGCATTGAGGGCGGCTCCACCACTCAGGATAATCTTGACGCGTCCCCCAAGCACATCCCGCCACTTCGAGAAAATGAGTTTGTCGGCGATAGCATACTTGATTTTGGCAAGGCCTTGAGGCGGTGCTCCCAGTTCATACGCTTTGGCGAGATCCAGTGCCCAGTAGAGTAGCTTCTGTTGGATGCCGCTAAGCGTTGCCGCTTTTTCCATAATGCGGGCATATACCTTTTCGAGGACGCGGGGCACCGAGGCAAACATCGTCGGGCGAACACGGCTGAGGTCGCGCACGAGGTCGTTCGGTGTCGTGAAGTACACGCTATTGCCGTAGGCGAGATAGCCGTAGTGGAGGGTCCGCGCAAAAATATGCGTCATCGGCAAGAACGAGATACCGACTTCGCCGTCGGGGCCCTCTCGATAACCCGTCAGGCCGCTGAAGGAGGTAAGCCCATTGTACGCAATGTTCTCGTGCGTGAGTAACACACCTTTGGGCGTACCCGTTGTGCCGCTGGTGTAAATAATGGTCGCCAGCGTATCAGGGGCGAGTTGGGCACGCAGGGTCTCAGCGGAAACGGACGCGTTCCGCCCTGCCTCACGAACCGCCTCGACGGTATGCACCGTGACGTGATCGGGCACGGCTACGCCATCCGCAGCGCCTTCAGCAACGACCACTGTGCGAATGCCGGGGGCATCAGCCAACCGTGGAGCAACTTGCACGAGCAAGTCGCGGTTGGTCACGAACAGCGCCTCAGCCTCGGCGTGGTTAAAGATGTAGGTAATGGCATCCGGCGCGCTCGTCAGGTAGATCGGCACGCTGACCAACCCGGCAAGGAGACAGCCCATGTCTGCGAAGCAGAAGTGGACGTCGCTCTCCATGAAAAAGGCCACGCGTGCACCAGGCTCTAGGTTAAGCGTAGTCAAGCCGCGGGCAAGGTCCTCTGAAACTTGCCGAAACTCAGTCAGTGAATACGGGGTCCAGTCGTCGCCGTTCGGTTGGTTCAGAGCTTTGGGATTGACGAACCGGTCGCAAGCGTCGTACATGATGTCGGGCAGGGTCTTGCCCAGGATGGCACGGCCGGTCCCAGCAGGCGCAGTATAGATACGGTTGGTCATTGGTGCAGGAGGCGCAGGGCTAGTGGAGGAAAAGCGCTTCCGCTCAGGCGTCTTCAGCAGGCTGAGCAGGTGCGGGTATAACGTAACTTCGGATAATCTGTTCAACTACCGTAGCAACTAGGGTCGCCGGGGCAATTTTTACATCAACGCGGCGGGCCATCAGGAGCGAAACCGTGCCGTGCAGCGCCGTCCAGATGGCGCTGGTGCTCACTTGTACATCCGGCACGTGTAGCACCTCGGTAATGGCACCATCTTGCAGGGCATTGGTAATGAGGTCGAGGTTGCGGCGCGCACGGCGGTACTTTTCGGCAGGGTAGCGCCCCATCTGCTCGGGCCGCAGTTGGAACATAATCTCGTAGTATTCCGGGTTTTCGAGCCCAAAAGCAATGTAGCGCGTACAAAGCGCCTGTAACCGAGCCACAGGTGCATCTTGGTGTGCATGCGCCTCTGCACTGAGGGCCGCATACATCAATCCCATGCCCTCATCGATCAGCGCATGAATGAGGGTATCTTTGTTTTCGAAGTGCAGGTAGATGCTCGTCGGACTATAGCCAATGGCGCGTGCGATCTTACGCATCGACAGATTGGTGTAGCCGTCGGTTACCAGCAGGTGGCGGGTCACATCAAGAATGCGCCGTCGCAAATCCGTTCCATTGCGTGTTTTTTTGGCCATACGCCCAATCATCCGTCACAAGTCGTCATTAACGCCGTTAACTACGTATTCCGTGCGCCGCTGTCAAGAAGAATCGCTAGTTGCGCCACAAAAAATGCGGTGTATCTTGTCTCCATCGCCGATTCTATCCGCTGTTGACATGGCTCGTAAACCCACTCGCCCCTTCTCGCCACGCTGGATGCTGCTCAGCATGGCCATCTTCATCGCCGCCGAACTCGTCATCGGTGGCCTGATTGGTGAGTTCCTGATTGGGCGTTACATGTCGATCAGTCTGAGCTTTACGTTACAAGGTCTGCTCAACTTAGTCAGCTACTTCATCGGGGGCTTTCTAATCGGCCTCTTCTCGCCCGGATTGCGCATCCGCGAGCCTGCAGCCGCAGCTTTCCTGACCGTCGGGCTCATGCTCTCGATGAGCTTCTTCACACCGTATGTCTTCATGCAATTCAGCCTTGCACGTTGGCTCATCGGCGGAGCGATTGCGAGCTTCTTGGCCTTTGTTGGGGCTGAGCTCGGCGAAAAGCTAGCAGGCAACAAGGTCGCTTAAGTCCGCACATCTTGGCATTTGGGAGTAATGCTCGTTATTGTGGAGCATCTAACTCTATGCATGTTATGTGCCGTACCTTCTTCTTTGTTGTCCTGCTTCTGCTAGTCGCTTCGGCTGATGCTCAATCGTACGATGTCCTCATTCAAGGCGGCCGCGTGCTCGATGGCACTGGCACTCCGTGGCGCTACGCTGACCTCGGCATCCGTGGCGACCGCATCGTCGCAATGGGCAACCTACGCGAGGCCAACGCTGCCACGGTGATTGATGCGACGGGCCTGTACATCGCGCCCGGCTTCATTGATGTGCATTCCCATGCTACACCCGCACTCGCTACGCCCGAGCTCAGCGCCGGTGAAGCCTTCTTGCGGCAAGGCGTGACGACGGCCGTGATCAACATGGATGGGCGCAGTCCCATAGACCTTGTGCAGCAACGGATAGATGTACTCGCCGATGGCCTAGGACTCAATGTCGTCCAGATGGTTGGTCACGGTTCCGTACGGCAGCATGTGATGGGCATGGATGACCGCGGCCCTACAGATGCGGAACTCGCCGAGATGCGGCATCTTGTCCGCGAGGGCATGGAAGCCGGAGCGTTTGGGTTGTCTTCAGGGCCGTTCTACGCACCGGGCAGCTTCGCCACCACCGATGAACTCGTTGCTCTCGCCGAAGAAGTCGCACCGTTTGGCGGCCTGCACTCCAGCCATATCCGCGACGAGAGCAGCTACAGCATTGGCCTGCTCGCCGCTGTCGATGAGCTTATCGAGGTCTCACGGCAAGCGGGCATTCCGGGCATCGTCTCGCACATCAAAGCACTCGGCCCGCCCGTGTGGGGCTACGCCGACAG
>CAYYHN010000214.1:0-2438 GCA_964471245.1 uncultured Rhodothermaceae bacterium
GTTCATGGCATGAAAACGGTGTAATTACAAGAGGATTTCCTCTTGGTGCATGCCACCGGAATTCGTTACATCTCGCTCGCCCTGTCGCATCGCAGAACGCGAGACGTTAAGAGGCTGTTTGTATTTCGTCTTCACGAAGGCGAGCGGCTGCAAAACGCCAACGCTTCGTTCCGCTGTATCGACGATGCCATACGAAAACGTATCGGCATCGCCTGCTTCGCGCGCCTTGCGTGACCGCTTTTCGCACCTTCTCTTGATGTGAATTCGATTCCCAAACAGCCTCTAAAACGCCAGCAGTTTTTCTAGGGCCGGACGCAGTTTGCCTTGGGCCGAGTAGAGTGGGCCTTCGAGCGTCTTGGAAAAGGGGACGGGCAGGTCCTCTGCACCGACGCGCATCGGTGGTGCATCGAGGTGTGTGAAGGCGGCTTCGCTGATGTGGGCCGCCAACTCTGCCCCAAAGCCGCCGGTGAGGCTGGCTTCGTGTAGGATGAGCACGCGGTTGGTCTTTGCGAGCGAGGCTAGCACGGTAGCACGCTCCCATGGAATCAACGTACGCAAGTCGATGATTTCGAGCGCAACACCTCGCTCGGCCCACCAAGCCGCCTCTTCCTCGGCCCACCGAACGCCGATGCCATAGGTGACGATGGTCGCATCCTTCCCTTCACGTGCGATGCGTGCTTGTCCGAGCGGGATGTGGAACGGCGCGTCCGTTACGTCGCCTTTGAGCGAACGGTACAAGAATTTGTGCTCGAAGAACAACACCGGGTTGGGCTCTTCAATCGAGGCCATCAGCAAGCCCTTGGCGTCTTCAGGCGTCGCAGGAATGACGACCTTCAAGCCGGGTACATGGCAGAACCAAGCTTCCATCGACTGGGAATGGAACGGCCCCGCACCGATGGAGCCGCCAAATGGCGCACGGATCGTCACGTTGAGCGGAGCGCCCCAGCGGTAGTGCGTGGTGGCGAGGTTGTTCACGATCTGATTGAACCCGCACGAAATGAAGTCGGCATACTGCATCTCGACGACGGGTTTGTGCCCCGATAAGGCCAACCCCATCGCTGCCCCGATCGCGCCACTTTCAATGATGGGCGTGTTGCGTACCCGCGCCCGGCCAAACTGCTCCAAAAAGCCTTGGGTGACCTTGAAGACGCCGCCGTATTCCGCCACATCTTGCCCCATTACCAGCACGCGTTCGTCGGCTTCCATTGCCATACGCAGGCCGTCCGAGATGGCATCGATAAACCGCTTGTGCGTGGTCGGTCCGCCCGGTGGTGTCGGGTTCGTGAAGGCTGGAGCGAAGAGGTCTGCCCGCTCGGTGGCGTGGTCGCTGGCTACGGGAGCCTGCGTGATGGCCCATTCGGCAACGGCCTCTACTTCTTTTGCGATTTGCTTCTGGAGTGCGACGACATCCAGGTCAGGCAACGCTTGCGTCATGCGGGCTGCAAAGTGCACAATCGGATCTTTCGGCCCCCACGTTGCGAAAAGGTCTTTGGGGACGTATTTCGTGCCGGATGCTTCCTCATGGCCGCGCATCCGGAAGGTCTTCATCTCCAACAACGTCGGTCCTTCGCCAGCACGTGCACGCGCCGCTGCCTCCTCCACTTTTTGGATGACTTCAAACACATTGTTGCCATCAACCACCACGCCTGGCATCCCGTACCCGGCGGCGGCATCGGCGATGTCTTGCACGGGAATGGCTTCTTGCGTTGGCGTCGAGAGGCCGTAGCCGTTGTTTTCAACGACGAACAGCACCGGCAGCTTCCACACGGACGCAAGGTTGAGCGCTTCATGGAAATCGCCCTCACGTGTAGCACCGTCACCCACTAAAGCAAGGGCCACTGATGCTTCGCCCCGAAGCTGTGCACCAAGTCCGAGTCCACAGGCCACGGGCAGCATCGCCGCGAGGTGGGAGATCATGCCGACGATGCGATGCTCTGGCAAACCGAAATGGAAGGTTCGGTCGCGCCCTTTGGTGTAGCCGCCTTCTTTGCCCATCAACTGGCAGAACAAGGGCTTCAGCGGTACACCACGCGTCGTCCACAAGCCGACGTTGCGATGCATCGGCAGGAGGTAGTCGTGTGGTTCCAGAGCCCACGCACAACCTACTGCGATGGCTTCTTGCCCATACCCACTGAACCATTTCGAAAGCCGATTCTGCCGAATCAGGCGCAACATCTTGTCTTCGATGGCGCGCGGCAGCAGCAAAGCGCGAGCTAGGCCAAACAATTCATCGCGCAAGGTGTCAGGCTGTACTTCAGGCGTCATGTGTTGGTAAGTTCTGTAGGCTGTGGATCTGAGACGGCGGCTAAACTACAACGTACCACCGATGGGCGCACTTCTCACCGGAAAAATCGAATTACGCTTCGCCCAGACCTCCCACACTCCCAGACCTCCCACACTCCCAGACCTCCCACACTCCCAGACCTCCCACACTCCCA
>CAYYHN010000214.1:2538-5874 GCA_964471245.1 uncultured Rhodothermaceae bacterium
GACCTCACCCTTCGCCTCGGCTGAGCAGGGCTGCTGCATCGAAGTTAGCTTTTGCAAGGCGGAGCACTTCCTCGAACGCATCTTCGGAAAGGCGGAAGGCGTCGGGGTGCGTGCGGTATACGTTGAGGAACGCTTCCTCGCGGGGCGAGAGGACGGGCGCAGCGGTGATGCCCCACGCTTGGAGTTGCGTCCAGATGGCCGGGTAATAGGCTTGCGTCATGTGAACGAGGAAGGGCATGGGATCCTCGAAGGCAAGGTGCGCAGCTAAGCTCAACAACACATGTACCGAGGGGCGTGCGGTGCCTGCTTCGATTGCGTCGAGGGCACGCGCATCGGGCAGATCGACCTGTGCTGCGAGTGTTGCCTTCGAGAGCCCGCGCTGCTGACGCATTTCGCGCAGTGCATGCCCAGCGGCTTGCTCTTCGGGTGTGAGCGCTGCGGTCGTATCCGCTACGGATGGCTCGCTGCCCAGAAGGGCTTCGGCGACTTTTAAAGGCACTTGTGCCGAGGAGGTCGTCGTATGCAATGTCGCTTCGGTCATCGCACCTGCTAACGAGGTGAGGCGACCAAGGAAGGAGGCATCCGCAGATGAACTGCGTCGCGGCGGTGTCGTAGGCTGAGGTGTGGAGGTGGTTTGGGTTTTCGGATCCGCCTTGGGTGGAGGTGCTTCAGGTAAGTGCTCGTCGAGATACTGCTGGAGTTGGGCAGTAAGCCACGCTTCTGAGACAGGCAGAAAAGGGCTTCGCGTCAGGTGGATGTGAACGTGCGTGTCGTCGACGCGAATCGACCCTTTGGCACCGAGCCGCTGAAAGCGCAAGCGGTCGCCGTCCCAGCGGTAGTCAAGGTTGAGCTCTTCTGCCAAATCACGCGCAACCGCTTCGATGCGGCGGCGGGCAGCAGCGCGGTTGGTGTAATGCGGGCGGCTCAGGTCGATAGCCATACGCAGCAGGCACGAAGTTCGGCGGGGAAAGGGGCGTCAAGATACGAGATAGCTACGTCCGCCGGAAGTGCGAAAACGCCAAGAGCCAGAACTGACGCGAATAGGTCTGTACTGGCTCTGAGGTTGGAAACAAGGTCTATGCGTTTAGCCGCTTTTATTGATCGTCCGCAGGGAGGTATTGTGCGGGAATGGGGCGGGATGGATTCTCATGGTTCCAGAAAATCGAGAGGATCCACCAGCGCTCGTCGTCCCACATTAGCTGGATGCTATTAATGCCGCGCATGAACGGCTCAGTAGCATCAGGGCTGTTGAATGATTCATAGGTGCTGAAAACTTGTGCGATTCGTCCGTAGCGATCCTCTTTGCGAAAGAGTTCGACTTCGTAGAAGGCATTCTGATCGAAGTATGGTGTTGCGCTTGTGATATATTCTTCCGGTGTCGCCACCTGTGTGAAAGGTGTTCGGTTCGGTGGTTCGGCAACAGGCATAAGACGTGCACCCGGTGCAAAAAGTGAGCGAAACCGGTCCCAGTCACGTGGGCTGCCAGCCGGGCCAGAAATCGATTCATAAAGGGCTTCAATAATAGCACCAATGCTTTCAACGTCAGCGGGGTTAGCTTGGATGCTATCAGCAGGGGTTGATTGAGCGTTGGCAGGTTTTACAGCCAATGCGAAAAGTGAAGCGAAACAAGAAACAAGCAGCAAACGGCGTAACATAGAATAATGCGGTTGAACGTAAGGATGTATTTTTGGCGGTATGGATCCGCAAACGTAACGAAGATAGCAGTCTGCTTGCTGGATATTGTCCGGATGGCTTATGCTGAATGGTCAAATCCTGCCTTTTCTGTCGCGTATGTACAGCAGTGATCGTAGCATCCCATGAGTAAGTGGAGACGAAGGCTTCTCCAATACGGCGCAGCGACCGAAGCTGGGCTGGATCGTGCGCGTCGTCGGTTGGCGCATCGGATGGGCGTGGCTGCACCCATACAGGTCATCCCGTTTCACAGCTATGGGACATCGGATTCGTGTTGGGTAAAAGGTCGCGTGTTGCGCATGAAGGGACTCGCACCGGCTTCCGCCGACGATCGGTGGTGGACCAATGCGCGCCGCATGTCGCAGCGTTTTCTCAGCAGTGAAGTCCCCCACGCGCCTGTCCAGATCTATGCCGGGGCGCAAAAAGTCGTCACTGAAGCCGATGGGGAAGGCTTCTTCGAGGCGCACGTGCCGCTGGATGCGCCATTGGCTGCCAGTGGGTTGTGGCGTACCGTAAAGGTATCTGCTGTTGATCCATTTGACCTCGAAGCTGCGCCAACCCAAGCCGAAGCTGATGTGCTGGTGCCACAGGACAGCACCTTTGGCGTGATCAGCGATATCGACGATACCATTCTTGTATCGCACGTGACCAGCAAGCCAAAGCTGGCGTTGGTGATGCTGCTTGGGAATGCACACACGCGGCTGGCGTTCAGCGGAGTAGGAGCCTTTTACCGCGCACTCCAAGTTGGGACCGCTGGGACAGCCAATCCTATTTTCTACGTGTCCAACAGCCCTTGGAATCTCTACGACTTCATGGACGCCTTCATGTACGTGAACGCCATACCTAAAGGCCCTATTTTCTTGCGAGATTATGGGCTAAATGAGCAAGGGGTGACACTGCGAAGTACAGCCGACCATAAGTTGGAACGCATTCGCCGATTGCTTGCCACGTATCCGGGACTGCCATTCATCTTGCTGGGTGATAGCAGCGAGCAAGACCCGTACATCTACCAGCAAATCGCCATAGAGCACCCCGGACGCATTGCGGCAATCTACATTCGCGATGTAACCGAGGGGATGCGTACTGCAGAACTAAGCGTTGTAGTCGACGACCTGCGCATGCAAGGTGTGGACATGATGCTTGCACCGAATACTGCCGTGGCCGCTGTCCACGCAGCAAAGCACGGGTTTATTGCACCAGAAGCTGTGGATATCATCCAACAGGACGTAGCCCTATAGGGGCAACGAAGCAGCTTCCGCTACTACAGTAGATAGAGGTGCTGGCACAGGTAATTCGGGGAGCAATTGCTCCTCAAGTAAATCTGCCCATGCATTCATATAGCAGACCACATCCTCACGACGATTGTGCTTGAGCGGCTGTAGTGACGACGGAATTCGAGCCAGTACGGCAGGGCTAGCAAGCTTTTCGAGGTTACCGATGTCCTTACGTGTCAAACCAATGCGCATCATCGCAACAAACACGTCTTCCATAGGGAGTCCAGTGCTGGAGCAGTATTCGATGGCTTGCACCGTCCAGTCGCCCGCGCGTTGGAGCGCGCGACGCTGGATAGATTTTGAATTCATTCCCGTAATAGTTTGGGCTAGATTGCCACAGTTGCATTGACTCATCAGGCTCCACGAATAT
>CAYYHN010000214.1:5884-7031 GCA_964471245.1 uncultured Rhodothermaceae bacterium
CATCTTGTAAATTCTGGGCAGTTTCGCGCAACGCAGCGATGAGTTCGGGAGTAGGGCGGGCCATTTTGTCTCGAAGGAATCCGGTTCAACAAGGTGCATGCAAAATTTGCAATGCCGTCGGCGTGTATAAGTTTCAGAAAAAAGTGAAAGTTTGAACGTTGCTACCACGGATGCCCAAACCATTTGTGACAAGCATGGTTTTTAGTACCTTGCCGAACCCTCAAAGTAGATAGAGCGCCATGATTCTCGCAAAAGTTGTCGGAACGGTTTGGGCTACACGTAAGGACGAACAACTCGTCGGTATGAAGCTGCAACTCGTGCAAGAAATCGCGTTGGACTACACACCGAAGACGCAGATTGTGGTGGCCGTGGATAGCGTAGGGGCTGGTGTGGGCGAGGTGGTGCTTGTTGCCCAAGGGTCAAGTGCTCGGCAGACAGACTTGACGCGTAACAAGCCTGTTGATGCCGTCATCGTTGCTATCGTTGATACGCTGGATGTACCTGCTGAAGCTGTGGAAGATGCCGAGGTACCAGCTGAGGTGTTGGCATGAACCTTGGCCGTGTCATCGGGTCGATCTGGGCTATGCGCAAGTACCCAACGTTGAAAGGCCGCCGCATGCTGTTGGTACAGCCGCACACGTATTCTGGCGAGGAACGCGGTTCCCCTATCATCTCGCTTGACACGATGGATGCAGGTGTTGGCGACCTCGTCATCTACGCAACGTCATACGAAGCCAGCATCCCCTTCACCCCCGACCTCACGCCCACGGATGCCACCATCGTTGGCATTGTCGAGCGGGTCGATCATAAAGACGCACATTGGCACGTCCGCACAGATGAATGGACCACGCCTGAGGACGACTGATGCCAGTTCTAGCAATTAGTTTTCCTTCCTATATGGTCATTCGAAGCGCAGTCTAGGAATCTCCAGCTCTGTACAGGAGAAGGTGCTTAACTGAAGGCGATCCCACCGCTCAATGTGTTCGTTCTGGATGACGAGTATTCAGGGTAGTACAAATCATCTACACGAATCGGTATCAGTGGGCAGCGTATCTCGCGACGGCCAGTTAGCGCCCTTTGTGGATGGCGATAGAGCCTCCTGATGTCCGCAGATCGATTCGGTCGCCACCTCCGTTGATGTCGCCTT
>CAYYHN010000215.1:0-7017 GCA_964471245.1 uncultured Rhodothermaceae bacterium
GGCGCGGCGCGTAGAAACGAGGTATTCGAATACCGTCAACCATTTCGAGCACCACTATCGTGCGTACGCCAGCCAAGGTATTCGCATCCGTACGATCACGCCAAGTATCGTGGATTCACCAATGCATTCTAAAGAAATCAACCGTTTCTGAAGACGTTGCGCCCCATTGCCCGGATGGCCTAAGAGGAGGAGATCACCGCTGCTGTGCATGATTTCGACCAAGTCACTTCGTTACAAGTGAACTGCTTCATGTCGATGGCGGTACATATGCCGGAAGATGGTAGCAACTGGGGGATTGGGTCTCCCATCCCCAGAGCTTTTGTTGCAAACCTACAAATGATGAACTGAGCACATACGAACACATTTTTCCACGAACGATGGCTTATGAAATCTTAGTCGGACTCTATGTGAAGGATGAGGACGGCTATCAAAAATACCGCGAGGGCATGCGCCCCATTTTGGAAACCTACGGGGGCACCTTCAGCTACGATTTTCGGGTCTCGGAAGTCCTACGCAGTCAAACTGAACATGCGATCAATCGCGTCTTTACCATTCGTTTCCCAGATGAAACAGCGCGTACTGCGTTCTTTGCTGATGCTGCGTATCTAAAGGTACGCGCGCAGTTTTTCGACGCATCTGTGTCTGGTGTGACCACGATAGCAACCTACGAAACAGACCGTCCACCGCTTTAGAGACGCCCCTCATTGCGAAAAAAAACCACGCCCCGGAGCAATTCCGAGGCGTGGGTAAAGAAGCCAATGGGCTTTGTGCAACAGGCATATGCCCCGTGTACCTATTTCAGCAACGTCATCTGACCTGTGACGCGGTACGTCTGAGTGGCACCTTGTGCAATCACGCGGTAGAGGTACAAACCAGACGGTAAGTTAGTGGCGTCGAGTTGGATCGATTGCGCGGTACCTGCTGCGAAATTCTCCGTCGGTGTGGTGAGTACACGACGGCCAAGCAGGTCAACGACTTCGATCGAAACCTGGGCGGATTCTGGTAAGTCGAAGCGAACTGTCGTCGTTGGGTTGAACGGATTGGGGTAGTTACCGAGCAGTGTGAAACTACCAGGTAGCACATCGTTCGTCTCATTGTTCGTTACCACACCGCGTGTGGCGACCACAGACCGTGCAGGACCATTCGTCCAGAGGCTGCCGTCGCTGCTTACAACGCGATGAAATAGTGTCACTGTCGAACCTACGCCAACACCAGCTGCATCGAGCGCATCCGACAAGGCTTGGAATGTTGCGACAGCTTGGGTGGCTGTGCCCACATTCGCCCGGATCGCGATGGTGCTGAAGGCTTCATCAGCAGCTAACTCCCAGTGGTACTCGACGAGGTTGCCGTTGCCATCGGTGGCTGCATCCCACGTCACGGTGAGCTCCGTGTTTGGGTTGCCCGATACATCGAGGGCTGCACCTTCAGCTGGGGCTGTTAACAAGGCTTCGCCCGGGGCGACGTTTGGGCTGATGAGCATCTGCCCACGCAATTCGCCTGCTGGGCTGTCGGCGGTATGAATGTTCCAATAGAGATTGCCCGCAAACAGCGCAGCCGACTGTTCAGGTGTCATCACCACGCTGTTGTCAGCCGTCGAAAACGTTGCGCTGCGGTTATCGCTACCGATGCTCGCATTGAGGCCAATGGCAACGCCACCTGTGCTGCCGGTCGCGCCTTCGTGCAAATGAACGACACCACTAAAGTCGCTGGCTGCATTCTCGAAGCTTCCTGCAAGGGCCAAGTTGGATCCATTGGTGATGCCCATCAGGCCACCCGTGCCCCCTGATTCCGTGCCTGCAGGACGCCGATTGGCATAGGCTTCAAACGCACGCAATTCCATCGGGAGCACTTGCCCACGCACTTCCCCGGCCGGAAAACCTACGCTGTGCACGTTTACGTACATGCCGAGGTTTGCCAAGGCTTGGGCTTGGTCCAAGGTGATGTCGAAGGTGTTGTTCGCTAGCTCAAATGTGCCTTCGCGTAGGCTGGCTTCTTGGGTGATGACCAACGGGATGGCTACGCCGCCGTTTTCGCCTAGGCCGCCGAGGTGTAAGTGGGCACCCACATTGGTGTTCAAGTCGGTGGAGAGGTTGCTGAAGGTGCCCACCACTTTCGCTTGGTTAATCCCCAATTCGACGAGCACGGTGCCAAAACCGGTTGAGTTGTTGGCTGGCACTTCGGCGCGCCCAGAGAGCACAGCGCGCAATGGCGTCGCGGCAGCATCCAGCAGTTGGCCCCGGATCTCACCAGCCGGGTAGCCGACTGTGTGGATATTGACATACATGGCGCGTGCCTGCAAGCCTTCGATCTGCTCTGGTGTCAGCTCGAAGGTGTTGTCGCCTGCGGCAAACGTTCCACCTCGGTTGTCGGCATCAAGCGTAAACGTCAGCGGCACCACGACACCTCCATTGTTGCCGGGCAGGGCTTGATGGATATGCGCTCCGATGCTGGTGTTGACATCCGAGGTCAATCCAGAGAAGGAACCTTCAACTGTCAGGGTATTGCCGTTCAATGTTGCGTTGACCGTACCGGAGCCCGTACTCGCATTGGCTGGGACTTCATTGCTCCCATCGAGGACGGCCGCGAACGCCGTCGTACCTGTAGCGCCACCGCTATAGCGGATCGTCAGGCGTGGCATCATGTTCTGTGCGGCCGATTCTTTGCTGCCGAGGCGCTTGGCCGTACGCTGGGTGCTTTCGTCGCCGATGGCAATCCAGCCAAAGTTGCTGGTTGGGTCGTCGACCCAGCGTTGTACATCGGCTATGAGGCCTGATGTGGAGGCCCATGTCACATCGCCAACGTTATTGATGCTTGTTGATGCGCTAGCAGATTCCTCGAAGTCGCCGCCGGGTGTATTCCAGTTAGTACCGCTGAAAAACGCGTGGAGCCAAGTAGCGTCGTTGGTTGTGGCAGCAGCGCCACGTCCGCCGGGGCTCCCAGCATTGGAGGTGCCTTCCCCCCATGCTTGGGTTACGCGGTGCAGGGTTGTTGTGCGAGCACCACCTTGGGCATTAGAAACGTTGACAGTCAGCGTCACGTCTTCAATCGTTGAGCCACTAGGAATATCGCTGAGGTCAAACTGCATGAGGGCGCGGCGCACCCCCGCATTGTTGGTGCGGCCAAGGAAAAGGAACGTGCCCGCGCCGTTGCTGAGGTTGCCCGTCTGGCTTTCGTACAGGGTGTTGTCGGCGCTCGGGGTGAGTGTTACGGTCGTCTGGGCCTGTGTGGGGAGTAAGGTTACCAGCGCTAAAGCCAGAAGGCCAAGAATTGGTCGTAGCATGTGCATGGGAAACTATGGTGAGATGAACAAAAGGAGTCGGTCGGTGGTCTCAGCAGACCTGTTAAGGGCCGTGCGTATCGTCCGTCTAGCACGCGAGTTGGGACCAATACACAGTGAGGCAATAAAAAATGTCGCAACAGCCAAAAAAAATGAAGCAGGATCGCGCACTGCTAGCGGTGGACTTAGGGCTACGGAGTGGGCTAGCACTGTACAATGCTGTTGGAGGTCTGGTGTGGTATCGTTCGCAAAACTTTGGGGCGAAAGCCCGCCTGAAACGCGCGGTCTACCGATTGTTCCAAGAACACCCCGCTATTACCCATGTGGTATTAGAAGGTGGTGGTGACCTCGGTATCATCTGGCGCAAAGAAGCGGAGCGCCGTGGTTTAGAATTCGAACAGATCCACGCGGAACGTTGGCGGCGTGAACTTCTGCTCCAACGTCAACAACGTAGCGGTGCGGTAGCCAAAGGCTATGCCGACCGTCTTGCGCGTCAGGTGATTGCATGGTCTGGTGCTTCTAAGCCCACCTCACTACGCCACGATGCGGCTGAGGCGATTCTAATCGGTCTTTGGGGCGTATGGCGCTACGACTGGATAGAGGAATTGCCTATATAGAAGCTGGTGCCAACGCGGCACTATCTGAATCGATACTCGACGAAGAAACGAGCAGGAAGCACAAAATCGGTTGACGGGCTGCGCTTAGCACCGTAGTTTTGCGTCCCGCAATATGGAGGGGTGGCAGAGCGGTTGAATGCACCGGTCTTGAAAACCGGCATACCTTCACGGGTATCGTGGGTTCGAATCCCACCCCCTCCGCCGAAAGGCCTTAGGATGTTTCCTAGGGCCTTTTTGCGTTCCGTACGATAAAGCCAGATCGGTCAATGGAGGCTTTTGGTGCAATCAGTGTTGCATCAAGGATGCAAATGGATATAGCAAGAATCGAACTGGTTGATGGTATGGATTGTATGGGGCGCGACGTGGGCATCGAGACCCAAAGGCCAACAGCCAAGAGCCAACGGCCGCGGCGCTCAGCAACGAGGCGCTCGAAGGCCATCAACCAGTTAAAGCGCCGCTATACTTTATAACGGCATCCAAGGACTTGCATTGTGAAATGACATTCTCGGGACAGTAATCACCCAGTACGTAAGCATCCTAAAGACGTGGCTCAAGCTGTACAGCGGTTCGTTTCGAGCGGGTTTTAAGAGGGATGTTTTTGCGTTATTGCTTTTGGAGATGGTTGTAGAGCGACAAATAAAACCAATCACCACGTCTAAAAAAAGATGCTATAGCTCTAAAGGGTCTGGGCATCTTGATGCAATTACTGTTGCAATAGTGTTGCGTGCAAATGTAAGCTTGAAGTCAAAAGGCTATGTTCCGAAGGATAATGGGTGGCAGAGCGGTTGAATGCACTGGTCTTGAAAACCGGCGTACCTTCACGGGTATCGAGGGTTCGAATCCCACCCCCTCCGCTTGAAAGCTTCTAGCCTGATCGCTGGAAGCTTTTTTGTCTTACAACTGCTCATTCGCACCTTAATATGAACGACAATTTCCGCTTTGTCCTCAAGTTCATCGGAGGGACTATCGTCGTCATCGTGCTGTTGGTGTTTGGTCTGAAGTACATCTTCCTCGACCGAGCACCTGCCTTACCCGAAACGTCGACGTATGCTTTTGATCTTGATGCTATCCGTGACCTTGCAATAGCACCTGACAGTACACTTCCGCTTCGCCTCAACCGCCTCGTCGTAGGCGATGCATCATTCCCGCGCACGCTCGTAGTGGCGGGTGATGGCTGGGATGCATTAAACATGACCTTTGCAAGCTTCCAACTGGTCTACTCGAATACTACGCTCATCATCGACCCTGTGCATAGTGCGCGTATCCATGGCCAAGTGTATGCGAATGGAACGTATCGCCCGGCGGCATGGGATACTCAGCAGGAAGCGATGCGTCGAGCTTCTATGATCGTCGCCACACACGAGCATTTCGATCATGTAGGCGGCATCGGTGAGGCAGACGATTTGCGTGCGATTCATGACCGTGTCGTGCTGACAGACGCGCAACTATCCTCTATGGGCACCGACGAAGACCTACGTCCTATCTTCCCGCAGGATACACTGGCATTGTTTACACCACTCGATTATGACACGTACCATGCCTTGGCACCCGGAGTTGTGCTCATTGAGGCAGCTGGACACACGCCGGGGTCGCAGATGATCTTTATACGGCTTCAGAATGGCGAAGAGCTACTTCTTGTAGGCGATGTCGTATGGAATGAAGCCAATATCACCACGGGGCGCGGGCGTCCGCTGCTGATTGCCCAGATGGGCGGCGAAGATCGGGCGGCGACAGCTCATCAACTCCGCACGCTGATGGACCTCCATGCAACGGGTTCGCCCACGCTCATCATCAGCCACGATGGAGCTCAGCACGAAGCACTGATTGCACGTGGGTTGCTGGGCGAAGGGTTTGAGTAGCACGGCGTGACGTGTTGAGGCAATGGTAGGTATTTTCTCTGTAAGAACTGCTGACATCGATAATCAAACCCACATGCGTTCCAGCCCTGCGGCACGGCGTGCATCAGCAAGCTGGCCGCGGTGCATGTACCAATGGTCTGCGACGAGCTGGAAGCAGTGACGATAGGTGCCGAAGGTGTCGGCATGGCCTTCGGGTGTGATCGCACTGATCTGGTCCAGATCCTTTTCGCTCAGGGTGTCGAGAAGTGCAATCGTTTCGGCACGCATCCCGCGACAAGTAGAGAGTATCTCATCGAATGAAGGATATTCGCTGGGATCGTTGCTCACGTCTGCACCATCAAACAGCGATACCCAATCGGCTAGGGGATTGCGCGCGCCGAGCATGAAGTGCCGAATCACCAGCCCTTCGATAAAGGCAAGGTGCCCCAATACCCAAAGCGTATGTCCACCGCCATTTGGTGTAGGATAAACCAAGCCATGATCACGCATGTCTTCGACGCGCATCAACACGCGGTCGCGGCTCTTCGTCAGGTTGTATCGTAGAAGATCTATGGAGTCCATTGGGCTTACGTGTGTAGCGGAGCGATCTGGGATAAGATAGAATGCGAAACGGTGGTTGGTGCGCTTCCGTCGGCACATGCCGTTGGCCTACATCGATACGCCGAGAAGGGGGGTGCGAAGGTGAATACCAACGCTGGCACGGCGTTGGTCGATGATGCATTGCAAGCGCATAGGCTGTCAACTACGTTGTCGAAGTGCATCGATTGGCGCGGTCTCTGACAGTTCCGGCGATGTGCATACGTCTGCTCTTAAACACCGAAAGCGAAGTACGTCATGCAACCACGCGCAAAGCAAACGCTTACCTTATTTCCGAACATATTATCCCGCATAGCCATTTTGTACTGCATGGTATTCGCGCTCGGTGCCACCTGCGTCTCGGCACAGTCGAATGATCGCGTGATAGGCGATAGCCTGCGTATGGCGGGAGACCTCGAAGGCGCTCTTCGTGCTTATCTGCATGCCTATCACAGCGGCAGCGATGATGTTAAGCTCCCGTATGCTATCGGCAGCACGTTTGCGCTCCACGGGCAGTTTGCCGACAGCGCGTTCCACTACCTCCACATGGCTCTCGACCACGAAGAAACTATGCGCCCGCTGTGGGACGCCGACTTGTATTTTGTGACAAGTGATCCGCGCTGGACACAAATCGAAGACCGCCAGCTCGACACGTTAGCCAAGCAGGTCGCAGGACGTTTCGACCGCG